>JARKQN010000115.1 GCA_029974835.1 Bacteroidales bacterium | reverse complement strand
TTTTCGGCATTAATACTTACAGAAAGTTCCTTACCCGATTCGGATTTGCCCGGCATTATTCCGGCTGAAATGCTGATGTTATAACCATGAAAGTCCGTGGCCCGCATTTTTATCCTCTGATATTTCTCCTTTTCCGTTATTGAAACCACATGACCGCGGTTGAGAATTATTCTCGAAGGCTTTGTAACTTTCATCACCAGCTGATCAGCGCTGTCCGTAATAATAATCCCCGTAAACCTTGACCCGTCGTCAAGTGTAACGGTGTGTATTACAGGGTACTGCTGTGGATATGCCGTTACAATTGTATGAAGGAGTAAAACAAATACTGACAGTTTCTTAAGTAATTGACTCCCCCCTGCATCTTTAAAGCTCAGGGGTCCTGACATTAAATATTTTGTATGATAAAACCTCATTTCCCGGACTTAATTATCTGGATATGACTTAATTGCTTTATATTCAGCGGATTTGAATAATCATACTGGAATATGCCGTCCTTGCCAATAAGCATAAGTATTCCGTTAATGGGTATTACATCGAAAGTGTCGATATCGGGATAATGTGCAAGCTGATTGGTAATAATTGCCATGGGATCGGACCTGTCATAAATTTTCAGTCCGGCCTTGCCGTCGCAGATAAACAGCAGGTTGCCGTCAATCCCAAGTCCGTGGGGATTATATAATGGATATGACTTTACAAGGTATGGATTGGTAATGGAAGAGATATCAATAACATCGAGCAGGTTACGGCCATTTGCGCACCTTGTTCCCGAACGCAAGGTAACATATGCGTAATGCTCGTCTGCCACTACAGGGTCGCATGAAGTGATATGATCATACGATGAAATCTGTAACGGCTTTGATGCCACTGTTATATCATATATAAGCATTCCGGTTGTGGTACCCACAAAAAGTTTGCTGCCCAGTTTGAAAAGCGTTTCCATTGTTCTGGGTACATCGACGCTGTCGACTACGCTGAGCTTGTCGGGTTTACTTATATCCACGGTTTTGAGCATCCATGGATGGGCAATCAGGTAAAGGTTATCATCACTCAGCATAAACCTTGCCATTGAGCCTCCCGTACCCGCTCCGCTGCTCCAGTTACCGCCCCCTCCCCCGTCTATCTGTGCACTAAACATCAGTTCTTTCATGTAAATCAATCTACCCCAGCCACTGTTTCTCTCCACTTCTTCGGTCACAGGCTTTACCTCCCAGCCAACAATAACCCCTTTCGACTTATCAACCATGGCATATGGGTAAGTCACATCACCCTCAGGCACTATTTCGGGAAAGATATTGGGAAGGCGCCCCACTTCCACAGGTTTATTTATGTCTGAAATGTCAATAGCTACAAGGTCGATATAGCTGTCGGCAAACAGTATATTGCCTTTGATGGCAATGTCGACATTACCCTGGATGCTGTAGAATGCGACTTTCTTCGGATTCGCCGGATCGGCATTATTAATAACATGGACTCCCTTCTGTAATTCGTTTACAAAAAGATAGTTGTCTTTGAAATATATTTTGCCAGGCTGGGTTATTTCGACAGGCTCTGTTACTTCAAAACTGCTTCTGAACTCGGTAAACGACATATATACCGGCACATTTGCAGTGTAAGTAACTCTTTCAATTGTTGAATCCATACAGCCCGGAAGCGAAGCTGCCATAACCAGAAGAGTCAATAATGCCTTAACTGAAGTTTTCATAGTCTTGTTTATTAAATCGTTATTTATCTTAGCTATCACACTTATCTTAGTTTATATTTTATTCCTTCGGATTAACCACCTGTCCGATGAACATAAGAGTGTTGGTGGTTCTTTCCCTGATGGCGAAAATGAAGGATTTGTCTATTACGAACTGTTGCGGCTGGGGAGGCATGCTGGTTAATTCAATTCCGATGGTGGTAACAGCCGCCGCCTCGGTTCCGACCTCATCAACCTCCACAAATGTATTCTGCTTGACAAAGCTTACAAAGATGCCGGCGTCTGAGATACCAGAAAGATCAGCTGTATATGGGATAAAGGCATCGGTCATGCCCATTGCCATAAGCTGGTCGTTGAGAACCTTCTCGTAGGAGAATTTAAATTTCGGAAAATACACTATTATTTTACCGAACTCTTCATTTGCATCAAGGCCTGAAGTAATGCTATTCCAAAGGTCGGCATCAAACGATTCGTTGAATGATTTCAGGCCGTTTTTGGGGACAATCACAATCATTGTGAAGTTTGTTCGGCCGTAGGGCAGCTCTATGGCTTTATATGAAGAGGAATAGACAACCCTTGCACCCACTTCGCCGGTCATTGTGCTGACATTTACTTCCGAACCGTTGTCGGGTGTAAAAGGCCGGTCGGAAGTTTTCGATTTATCGAACTGGTAACTCCAGTCGCCCTTGAAATAAAGTGCATTCATTATGAACATAACTGTCTCGTCGGTAATCTGGTCAATTACTTTCGGTATCTTTCCGTTGGTGTTGTCGCTGGCCCATTTATTAATTGTGCCGGGGGCAGAAGGCAACGAAAAGTCGAGCCCCCTGATTTCGGAGCTGAAATAATCTCTCATTGTATTAAGGAACGGCGTCTTGACCACAAAACCGTTGCGGTAAAAAATGGCGTTTGCGAGTGCAAGTTTTACTTTAGGATCTGCCTTGAGGAGCTGGTCAACAAGGCTTTTGTATGACTCATTTATACCTGCTATGGAAATATCCGATGGATATCTGAGGGTATTTTTCAACTGGCTGTAAGTGTTTCCGGCGCATCCGTTAAGAAGCATAGTAAGGGCTGTTGATGCACTGAGGGGTGACAACATCAGGTTTTTGTTTTCGGCAAGTGCTGTTCTGGTAAAAAGTTCTATACCGAAATCGTTTCCAGAGGAAATTACAACAGGGGCTGCAGCTGTGAGATTAATGACCTTTGGGGTGAGGTCGGGTTCGCTTTTCTGCTTCTCGCATGCTGTTGAAATTGAAAGAATTAATATTACAGTTAACAGAGATCTGATTGTTTTCATAATTTTCTTTTTTATTGTTTTATCAGGTTCTTCCAATACTAATACGGAATGGACCTGCAAAACGCTGCAGGGATTCTGAAGATTTAACAATAAAGAGAAGGTTGAAAAATAACCATCATTCTGTCTGTAAGGGCAGACCTGAGATAAATGGCATGATGTGTGAAAGTCAAGTCGGGGAAGGCATGCCTTTCACGGACAGTGAGTGGCAACAGGCTGGTTCAGAAGAGCCCCTTTATTTTCCAGTTTTCGTCGATATCGATTTTTTCTGCAGCAGGCTGTGCCGGCAGTCCGGGCATGCGCATTATTGTTCCGGCAATAGGCACAATGAATCCTGCCCCGGAAGAGAGCTCCACATCCCTTATTTTAACTGTGAAACCTTCAGGTCTGCCCCGTTTGTTCGGGTCATCCGACAGAGATTTCTGTGTTTTGGCGATACATACTGCAAGGTTGCCGAGCCCTAGTTTTTCTATCCTGTCGAGCTTCTCCTTTGCTGCAAGGGTATATTCCACATGCCCCGCCCCGTACATTTTTGTGCAGATGGTTTCGATCTTCCTTTCGAAGGGCCAGGTGAGGTCATAAAGAGGTTTGAAGCAATCGGGGCAATTCTTTACCTCGCCTGCAATTGTTTCGGCAAGTTCCACAGCCCCTTCTCCTCCCCTCGCCCATGCTTCGTTAACCACTGCCTTTACATGAACCGAGGTGCAGTAATCCTTCAGAAGATTAAGCTCGGCTCCGGTATCTGAATCAAACCTGTTGATTGCAATTACCGGGCTGAAGCCGAAATATTTTATGTTTTCAATATGTTTGGCAAGATTTGCAAAACCCTTTTCAAGCGAGGACAGATCCTCTTTTGCCAGTTCAGACAGTTTTGCTCCGCCATGATATTTAAGCGCCCTGATTGTGGCTACAATGACAACGGCATTTGTTTTCAGTCCTCCCACCTGTGATTTGATGTCGAAAAACTTCTCTGCACCGAGTTCGCTGGCAAATCCTGCCTCAGTAACGACATAATCGCTCAGTGAGAGGGCCGTTTTTGTGGCCACAATGCTGTTGGTTCCCTGGGCTATATTGGCAAAAGGCCCTCCGTGGATGATTGCCGGAGTACCTTCGAGAGTCTGCACCAGATTTGGCTTAAATGCATCCTTCAGCAGCACCGCCATGGCGCCCTGAGCTTTAAGGTCGCGTGCAAAAACAGGGTTTCCGTCGTAAGTGTAACCGATGAAAATATTTCCCAGCCGTGTTTTCAGGTCGCTCAGGTCGCGGGCCATGCAGAGGGTTGCCATAACTTCCGACGCGGCGGTGATGTTAAAACCCGATTCCCGCGGCACCCCCTCTTTGGGCCCGCCGAGTCCGATCACTATGTCGCGAAGCGACCGGTCGTTCATATCAATAACGCGCTTCCATTCAATGGTGCGCGGGTCAATATTTAAATTACCGTCCTTTTTGCTCAGCTGAACATTATTGTCGATAAGTGCTGCAAGCAGGTTATGAGCCTTTTCCACTGCAGCGAGATCGCCGGTAAAATGAAGGTTAATATCTTCCATCGGTATTACCTGGGAATATCCGCCTCCTGCAGCTCCGCCCTTGATACCGAACACGGGGCCCAGTGAAGGTTCGCGCAGCACCACGGTGGCCTTCTTTCCTATCCGGTTCAGTCCCTGTGCCAGTCCTATTGAAGTGGTCGTCTTGCCTTCACCGGCCGGTGTAGGGGTGATGGCGGTGACAAGAATAAGCTTAGCCTTTGATGCCTTTTTTTCATCAATATAACTAAGAGGTATCTTCGCCTTGTATTTACCATATAGTTCAAGGTCGTCAGGATCGATACCAAGAATCCTGGCGATTTCGGTAACAGGCCTGATAGGGGCTTCCTGCGCAATTTCGATATCCGGTTTCATAAAAATGTATTTATTACATTGTGTTTTTTCACTCCTGCCCCGCCCTGCTGAATTAATTCAGGACGGGAGAACAAAGCAGTCCGCTAAGGTACACAAAGAAGATATGGCAATTTATTAATACCATTCCAATATCTGTTTTTCCTTCAATGCTTCGCCGGTCATTCTTATCCTGAGGTTAACCGGCAGATAATTGTTGAATCTTGTTCCGGTCGATTTAAGAAATCCCAGGCTGCATCCCCTGTAAGCTGCTATATACCAGCCCTTTCCCCGCGCATCAATTCCGACGTTTTCCTTTTTCAGGTAACTAACAGCCTGATCGTAATTTAGTTCAATAACAGGGTAAATATTTTTACCCGGCAGCACCGAGACTCCCAGGCTGTGTTCCGGCAGGGTTTCGCCGTTTACAAGCCTGAATAACCCTGTGCCGGGATTTACAATCCTCAGCAGGCCGCTAAGGGTCAGGTATTCGTCATGTTCAGGTGGTGTATGATAAAGAACATCGCCTGTTTTCAGTATTGTACCACACACTCCGCCGGTAAGTTCTTCAGCTGTTTTTTGTTCCTCTTTTGAAACTTGTTTGGTAATCTTTCGTTTAATAATTTTTAAACTACCGCTGCTTTCATTTTTCCTGACAACAGAAACAAAGAAACCGTCTCCTTTTACCCGTCCGGGTATAAAGCCATAACCTGTAATGCCTTCATAATTTATTTCGGTTATCTCAGGAAAAGAAGAAATGTTTATCCTCAGGTTCTCAGCCTGCATATTACCGGTCAGCCATTTTATGTTTTCCTCATTCTCGGCAGGATTGAAGGTGCAGGTGCTGTAGACAAGGATCCCGTTCTCTTTCAGGGCAGGCCATACATCTGAAAGGATTCTTCTCTGGCGCCTCTGGCAAAGTTCCGCATTCTTTTCCGACCATTCACGACGGGCAACAGGGTCACGGAACATACCTTCCCCTGAGCAAGGCGCATCAACCACTATCAGATCAAAAAAGCCTTCAAGCCTGCTGAAACCGGCGGGGTCATTGTTTGTGACCATGGTATTCGGTATTCCCCATCTGGTGATGTTTTCTGCGAGGACGGCCGCCCTTGATCTTATCACCTCGTTTGCAATGAGATACCCCTTACTTCCAAGAAGGGCCGACAGGTGGGTGCTTTTGCTTCCCGGCGCCCCGCACAGGTCGAGGACCCGGAGATGGTCCCTTCCGGAAAAACATTGATTGAAAATCTCTTCCAGAAACATTCCCGAGGCTTCCTGCGGATAATAGCAGCCTGAGTGGAACAGCGGATCGGCTGTGAAAGATGGCCTTGAGGTGAGGTAATGACCTGTGCTGCACCAGGGCACCCGGTCAGAACCTGCCGGCACCCTGCTCCATTTCAGAGGGTTCAGCCTGATGCTTACCGGTGAAGGCCGCCCCATAGCCTCGAGGAGCGGGTCCGAATCAATGTACCCCTGGGTTTCGAGCCTTTTTATGAAGGTTTCAGGAAACATCTTTAGGAAATCTCATTCTGTCATCTCTCGTTCCGCAAAGTAAGCAATTTACTGATAAACAGCATATTTATTATGCAAATGACTGAATTTCATATAAATTTATGATATGGCCGGTATAAAAATCATATAATTATACAGTAGTGTCCGGATAAAATTCCATATGGCTCATAAGATGCTAATCAATAGTTAATAGTATAACTCCCATAGTAGCAAGGTGTGAAATCGAAATATTCGTCAGTCTGAATCTGAATGCCATTTTCTGATTTTTCATGTACTCACCCCCTGCCTTCGCAAGGCTCAGGCTTCCCCCTCTCTACGGCGTAGAGAGGGGGATTGAGGGGGTGAGTTCGTGCTGAACCGGAGTAATAAGGAACAGCTACTTATCGGATTGCGGGTTTTTATCCGGATACTAATGATAATTATAACAGGTTTTTTTTACCATATTTACACAAATAAAACAGGAACAGTTTTGAAATCTGCAGTTAACAATATTTTCGTCATAGTCAACCCCAACGCCGGAAACGGGAAGGGTAAAAAAGACTGGGACAGGATAAGCGCTCTTCTTCTCAGGATTGATCCGGGCTTCCGGGCAGCCTTCTCCGAAGGCAAAGGGCATGCATCCCGTCTTGCCGAAGCTGCCGCCGAAGAGGGATACCGGACAATTATAACAGTAGGCGGCGACGGTACCCTGAACGAGGTTCTTAACGGTATTTACGCCCGGAAAAGTGCGCCGCCGGCCGGATTTACCCTTGGAATCATTCCTGTCGGTACGGGCAACGACTGGGGCAGGATGTTCGGAATTCCGCTCGTTTACGATGGAGCGGCAGAAGTCATATCTGCAGGACGAACCATGCCTCACGATGTGGGAGTGGTAACATATTACGAGGAAAACAGAAAACTGACCAGGTACTTTATCAACATCGCGGGACTCGGTTTCGAATCGGTGGTAGTGAAGAAAACCAACCGGCAGAAAGAAAAAGGTAAGAGCGGCAAGGCAATTTACCTTTACAACCTGCTCTCAAGTCTTATAACATACAGGCATACTGAGGCCAGGCTGACGATAGACGGTAGCATAACATCTTCAAAGATCTTTTCGGTTAACGTTGGAAACGGCCGTTACTGCGGCGGAGGAATGCGCCAGACCCCCGATGCGCTGCCCGACGACGGGCTGCTCGACATAACCGTTATCAGGGATATCGGTAAAATCGAGATTATCAGAAGCCTTAAAATATTATATGACGGTACAATACTCAGCCATCCTAAGGTTGACGGGTACAGGGCGAAGAACCTTATTGTCGAATCGGAGATACCCCTTTTTGTTGAAGCCGACGGGGAGACACTCGGTCATACTCCGGCAGAGTTTTCCGTTATACCGGCGGGGATAAATATTATTTACGGTTCAAGAATCATTCACTGACCCTTATCTCGAAAAGCCTGGGCCAGTTTTTACCGGTCACAAAAATTCTTCCTCTCTCGCTGTCGTATGCAATACCGTTTGCAACATTTACGGAAGTGTCGAACGAAGGGTCATTCATTATGCCCCTGATATCCACGTATGAGAGTACCCTTCCGCTTTCAGGGTCGATGCGCGCTATGAGGTCGGTCTGCCAGATATTGGCCCATATCTCACCGTTTATGTATTCCAGCTCGTTCAGTTCAGTCACTTTCCCTTTGTCGTCGCATACTTCGATACGCTTTTCGGTAACGAACATACCCGGATCGATTATATATAATGAGTTTGTTCCGTCGCTCATTACAAGCCTGTTGCCCATAGTTGTAAGCCCCCAGCCCTCGGTCTGATAATAAAACTTGTTTATCTGTCTGAAAGTACCCAGGTCGTACACAAAACCCACTTTCGACTGCCAGGTAAGCTGATAAATTCTTCCGTCGTAAACAGCAATACCTTCCCCGAACAGCTTCGCGTCGAGGTTGTGCTGGTTTATGACCTGACCCGTTAACAGGTCCACCTTTCTGAGGCTCGACCTTGTCTCCTGACCTGTTCCCTCATACAGAAAGCCACCGTGGTAAACAAGTCCCTGCGTGAAGGCATCCTTATCGTGAGGATATGTGTTAACCACTTTATATCCTGCACGTTTTGGGGTTATATCTGACAAAACATCCATGTAAATTGTAATTGACTGTGTTTTTTTTCCCTGTTTCCATGCCATAACCTTTACAGCTTTCCTGCCGGTGGCTGTAACAAGCCGGGCGTTGATCTCATGGTTCCAGGGTGCGGATTTCATCACTGCCGAGAGTTTACCGTCGAACCAGACCCCGGCGGAGTCCGGTACCTCTTTTCCGGAAGGTTCAAGCGCCACTTTAATGGGATTGTAAATCCTGCAGGAAGCATCCGGTAAGGGAGACACCATTTTTACAAGATCTGCTGCCGTACGCCCCTGGTCAGCATCCTCCCCCCGGGAGGGAAGTGACTCCTTCTGAATGCTTCTTCCCGGCCTTCCTGAGCAGGAAAGGACCCATGACACTATCAGGAATACGGAAATCAGCGGCAGCAGAGTTCTGTAACTACTATTCATATTTTATCTTTTTTTCTTGCGAAAATTCTTCTGAAAATGTTTTGCGACCGGGAAATTCTTTTCTGTGCAAGCTGCTCCTGGACTTCATAGGGAAAGATCATTTGCCACACCTGGCTCCATCCCGGGAATCCTCCGATGTTTTTATCGTCAATATAAATGTCCGCATCAATTTTCCTCGGGGTGTTTTCGTCGAAAATTTCCTCGGGATAGTTTTTATTGACTGCATAGAATTCGATGCCGTTGCGCCTGCAGTATTCCACTGCCTCATCCAGTTCCTTACCTGTACGGAAGGTCCACAGTATAAGTTTTGCCCCTCTCTTTTCGAGTTCCTTCAGCGTCCGGAAAGCAAACAGCTTTTCCTTTCCGATAGCAGGATATTCGTGTTCCACGATTGTGCCGTCAAAATCAATCGCAATCTTAATATTCAGGAGTTCGTTCACTTCCGGAATCCTTTTCCTGTACCAAAGATAAAACTGATTTGGATACAGGGAAGGCGGAATCAGCGAATTTTAATATTTTTGGTCTTTACAAAAATTCCGATGCGACACATTCCAAATGGTATCACGTCTCTTAACCTGGCATCTGGTTTTACTGCTATTATTCTGATTCTCAGCGGAAACATACCGGCAGCCTGCTGGATGATAGCTGCAGCAATGATTTTTGACTTCCTCGATGGATTTGCATCACGGTTGCTGAAAGCACATTCCGATATGGGAAAGGAACTTGACAGTCTGGCCGATGTTGTGAGTTTCGGGGCGGCTCCCGGTCTTCTGGTTTACACGCTTTTATCGGGCCGCCAACCACTTCCCGGGAATCTTCATTTTCTGATAATATCGGCCTGTTTCGCAGTTTGTGCAGGGCTACGGCTTGCGAGGTTTAATATTGACACCGAACAGACAGTGAATTTCAGGGGTCTGCCTACACCCGCGGCGGCCTTCGCAGTCATCACACTGGCATTTGCCGGCGAATATGCAGGTTCGGACTTCATTACCTCGTTAGCTGTTAATAAAATAACACTATCTGTGTATACTCTGGTGATTTCCGCACTTATGGTAAGCCGTATCCCGATGGTTTCGCTTAAGATAAAACACCTGAGGCTTGCGGGCAATGAGGCACGTTACCTTTTGCTCCTGTCATCGGCGATCCTGATTGTTTTTGCAGGACCTGCAGGTGCCGTTCTGATAATACCCGCCTACATTATCATTTCAGTAATATCCTCATTCGTTGGCTGGCTCTGATACCTGCTCCTTCACCGGAGGGAATTTCCTTTCATAAAGTACAACAGCAGCCCTGATGATGAACCAGGCGACAAGAATGAAAGCGGGCCATAAAAGATATATCATCAACTGATTTAAGTACATATTTTACTGTTTAATAAGCGTGATCATCCTTATTAATTTCCTCTCCTGTTATTTTCCTGTTCGTTATGGCTCTCCAGGCATACCATATATAGGCCATTACAAACGGTATCACAAAAGAAACGAACATCATTGTGCGCAGAGTAAAGTGGCCTGATGATGCATTATGGATGGTCAGTGAACTCTGCAGGTCGGACAATGATGGGTAGAAGGCGGTATTGCTGAACCCGAGTATCAGAAACAGGGAGAAAACCACCAGAATTGTACCGGCTCCGGTAAACCATACTGAGGAACTGCTTCTTCTGAAGAGGGCAGTAAATATGCCATATAACACTGCCAGAGTGCCTGCCAGAAACAGAATCAGTACAAGCGGCATTTCGGTGAAATTATGAAGGTATTTGAATTTCTCCATAAATATTTTACCGTCGGCCGGGTTCAGGGAAAAGCCTTCCGCTGTTAACAGTGTGACAACAAAATAGAGGAAGAACAGGAGGAAAAACAATGAGTTCATAATGAGTTTTCCGGAGGCCCTTTCCTGCAGCTCGTTGTCTTCAATTGTCTTGATTATAAAGAGGAGTCCGTTAACTCTTGACAGGAACAGGACTGCAAAGCCCAGCGACAGGTTCCGGAATGAAGCAATCGCTTCCAGACCGTGCCATGGAGAATTCCACTGAACCCTGTTCATGATATCGAGTGAGAAATTTGCGCCTGTGAAAAAAGTTGCCACTGCCGTTCCAAGAAGGAACGGCCCGGCTGATCCGTTAATAAGGAGGAAAATATCATATGTGCGGGTTCCGAAGATATTCGCGGGTTTTGACCTGTACTCATATGCAACGGCCTGAATGATAAAGCTGAACAATATTGCCATCCATACCCAGTAGGCACCGCCGAAACTCGTTGCGTAGAATAGCGGGAACGAGGCAAAAAACGCCCCTCCGAAAGTAACAAGGGTTGTAAATGTAAATTCCCACTTGCGACCCAGTGTATTAACAAGCATTTTTTTCCTGAGCTCGTCGGCGGGAAGCGAAAAGATGAACGTCTGTCCGCCCTGTACAAAGAGAAGGAAAACCAGAATACCGGCAAGAAGGGATATGATAATCCACCAGTAGCCCTGCAGAAAAGCATGTGAAATCATTGGTGCCATACTTAATCCTCCCTTTTTTCGGGTCCTTTTCTGACCTGTTTAACCATTATTGATACCTCAGCTGCAAGAAGTGCGGTGAACAGAAGTGCAAACAGCCAGAAGGTTACCTGCACGTTGCCGGCCTTCAGGCTGGTAACTCCTATGTGAACCGGCATAAGGTCCTGGATTATCCATGGCTGTCGTCCCATCTCGGCCAGAACCCATCCCAGTTCGCTGGCAAGATAAGGAAGAGGTATGGAAAGAAGCATTACCCATAGCCACCACCTGTAACGTTCAAGACTTCCCGCGAAAAGGAGCCAGAGCACAACCGCAAACTGGAGTATAAAAAGAAACCCCAGCATCACCATCAGGTGGAATGTGTAAAAGGAGACCTGAACATTTGGAATAATATCCTCAGGTTTGTCAATATATGCATACCCGAAATATCTGAAATAATTTTCACGGAAACCTTCCGAAGTGAATTGTTCAGCCAGATCAAGAGCCTTTTCTTTCTCTCCGTTATCGACGGCAGTTTTATAATCGAGAAGTGCCTTTCGTGCAGTTTCACCCCTCTCTTTCTTTTCAGAGAATGACATAATTCCCCTTTCCGGATTTCCGTAGATATAGTCATTTATTCCCGGCACGTAAGCGTTTTTGTCACCGGTCGTAAGCACAGAGAGGAAACCGGGTATTTCAATTCTGAAGACAAACGAGGGCAGGTGCCTCTCCCCCACTTTCTCCCCTTCCTTTCTGAGTATTCCTGCTGCAACAAGCGGGGCATTCTCTCTTCCGTTGTAAAGGGCTTCGAAAGAAGAAAATTTCACCGGCTGGTATTTTGCGATTGTCTTTGCCGACATATCGCCTGTCAGTGCCAGCATTACTGATGCAAGAAGGCCGAAGACGCCGGCGACCAGAATGCTTCTCTTTGCCATGAGGACCTCTCTCTTTTTCAGAAGAAACCATGAGCTTATTCCCACTACAAACATGGACGCCAGCACGAATCCTGAGGTTATAGTGTGGAGGAATTTATCTGCTGCCACCGGGTTAAAGAGCACTTCCCAGAAGCTGTTCATTTCGTTGCGTGCGGTTTCGGGATTAAATACCATACCGGCAGGATTCTGCATCCAGGCATTGGCCACCAGTATCCAAAGGGCGGAAAGATTTGCCCCTATTGCGACAAGCCACGTGGAAACCAGGTGAAATCTTTTGCTCACTTTGTTCCAGCCGAAAAACATTACCGCAATGAAAGTGGACTCGAGAAAGAATGCCATTATGCCTTCGATGGCAAGAGGCGTACCGAAAATATCTCCCACAAACCATGAATATGCCGACCAGTTTGTTCCGAATTCGAACTCCAGGATGATCCCCGTTGCAACTCCAATGGCAAAGTTGATCCCGAAGAGTTTCATCCAGAACTTTGTAAGTCGTTTCCATTCGGGATCACCCGTACGGACATAGATTGTCTCCATCATTGCAAGAATGAAAGACAATCCGAGCGTAAGGGGCACAAAAAGCCAGTGGTAAACTGCGGTCAGGGCAAATTGTCCCCTCGACCAGTTTACAAGGCTCAGATCGATGTTTTCAAACATATATTATTCAGAGTTTATTAAATGTTCCCTTATATAATTTCCCCTCTCGGAATCGTTTTCAAAGTTCTTTTTGAGAAGATCGGGGAAAAACAGAAGTCGGAGCAAAACAAAAATCACAAACAGCTTGATTATGATTATAATCCAGACTTTTCTTCCCCAGTCGGACATATTTCTGAAGCCGTCGCGGTAAAAACTGAAAACCCTGGTGAAGATAGCTGCAGCACTATTCCTTGCCATCCTTTTCCTCCTCCTTGCTTATCATCGACATAATTGCCTCATTATCAGGCGAACCGGAAGTAAGCTTCTGGACGGCTTTAAGGTTGTAGAAGAACTCTCTTGCCAGCACCCGTAAAACGGTATATGCCGGTATGCCCAGTATCATCCCCGGTATTCCTGCCGCAAAGCCTGCTGCGAGAACCACAATAAAAATTTCGAGCGGATGAGCCCTGACGCTGCTCGAGAAAATGACAGGCTGAAAAACGAGGTTGTCGGTAAGCTGGGTTATTGCAACAACCATAGCCATATAATAGACCAGCGGCTTCACCACCGTTGCGAAATCCTGGTTAAGATGCGAAGCTATGCCCATTGTTACAGTGATAAAGAAACCAAGCCATGGCCCGACATACGGTATTACATTGAGAATACCTGCTATCAATCCCATAACAAGGGCCTGACTGAAATCTATCCCTACAATGGTCATCCCGACGGTCATCATTATCATTATGCAGGTGCTCTGTATTACTATTCCGATGAAATATCTGGTAAGCAGGTTCTTGATTGAATATAGAGCCCTCGTAACATTTTCGGTGTACTTGTCGGGCACCCACATAATGATCGATTCAAAAAACAGGTGCTGGTCTTTAAGGAAAAAGAACGAGATAAAGCTTATCGAGAAGAAAGCAACCAGCATGTTACCCATCGTTTTCACCAGTGAACCTACAAGTTCCTGTACAAACTCGATGTTCAGAACATCTGTAATTTTTGATGCCAGGAATTCGCGTACGGAGACATTTTCAAGTTCGGGGTTCAACGATCTCAGCAGGTTCTCGGCTTTCCTGACAGGCTCTTCTATGATGCTGACAAGCCTGTTGCTGTCGATGGAGGAAAGCTGCTGTATCTGATTGGCTATAAGTGGAATAAAAATAAAGAAAAAGAGAAAAATCATACCCCACATTATCAGCAGTGCCAGCAACGCACTTATAGCCTTGGGCATTTCTAAATTACGGAATCTGATCTTTCCGAAAAGATCCACAAGAGGCCTTCCCATAATGGAAAGCACACCCGATACCAGAATGTATATTACAATCTCCCTGAAATACCAGAAACAGAAAACCAGGAATACTATCCCGGCAATAATCAGTATGTTCCTGATAAAATTCTTCATCACTTCCAGGTTTGATTTACAAACCTAATTGAAATTTATGAGATCTCATAAAAACACCAACAAATCATAAATATGTCATATTGACAGTCAGAAAGCCGCATTTTTAAGCCATATTGTCATTAAATCTTTAATGGAACGGATCTTGTAAATTTCTGATTGAAGCAAAAAAAATAATGTTTAACTTAAAATACAGGAGGACAAAGCCATGTTACCGATGATTACAAGAAGAGCCGAAAGACCCTCGCTGTGGTCGAACCTGTTTGATGATGATTTCTTCGCTCCCTTCTTCACAACCAGGCACACCACAATGCCGGCTGTCAATATAAGGGAGGATGAGAAAAAGTTCACGCTTGATCTTGCCGTTCCCGGGATGGACAGGAAGGATCTGAAGATTGATCTGAACGATGATATTCTGACCATCTCTTCGGAGCAGAAGGAAGAGAAAGAGGAGAACCGTGATGACTACAAGAGGAGAGAGTTCAGCTACTCATCGTTCTGCAGAAGCTTCTCTCTGCCGGAGAACATCAACAAGGATAAGATTGAAGCCAACTACAAGGACGGGATCCTTACGGTAGTTCTTCCCAAGGAGCATGAAGACAAGAGCAAGGTATCGAGGCAGATTAAGATTTCGTGATGATACGAGGGTTAAAAAAAAGAGGGCCCGGAGGGTCCTCTTTTTTTATTCCTGTTTTTGCTTACGGCAACCGAGGGCGTATTCTGCAAATGCTCTGCCGTATTCCCTTAATGCCTGATTTTTTATGGCATCGGGTGAAAATTTAAATGAGAGCGGTTCACCGTAATATGAAAGTTTAAGGTTTTTAAGGTTCCCTGCGATTATTGAAGGGGCTTCGCCGCTCCATCCGTACGAGCCGAATGAACCGGCCGGTTTACCGCGGTCGCGCAGGGGGTTTATGGCTGCAAACATTTTATAAACAGGAAGGAGCGTGTTCTGGTTAATTGTAGGAGACCCTACCAGAATGGCATCGGCCTTTGTGATCTCTGAATCGAGTTCACCCAGGGGCATGGTTTCAATATCTTTCACAACCGGAATGCAGCCGGACACTTCGCTGATGCCTTCAGCTATCGTCTCAGCCATTTTCCCGGTATAACCATAGGCTGAAACATAGGTAACCAGGACATTGACTCTCTGGCTTCCCTTTGTAAGTTCGACATATTCCTCAGCATATTTTTCTGTCAGCCCTACAATATGCTCAATGTTCCTGTGGTGAACCGGGCCATGCCCTGTGCAGATAAAGTCTGTTTTGAGGTCTTTAATCTTTTCAATCGCCTTCAGCGCGAATTTGCTGAAAGGTTTAATTATCACGTCGAAATAGTACCTGTAAGCCTTATAGTAATCATCGGAGAAGTCGTTGAAAATATCCGGAGAACAGTAATGTGCACCGAATACGTCGCAGGTAAAAAGCACCCTGTCTTCTTCGAGCCATGTGAACATGGAATCGGGCCAGTGAAGGTTCGGAGCTGCGATAAACCGGAGAGTCTTGTTGCCCAGACTGAGAGTGTCGCCGTCCTTAACGGCAAGCGACCTGAACTGCCTGTTGGTGATGTCGGAAAGGTACCTGATGGCATTCCCGCTGCCGACTATCGTGGCATTTGGACAAATATCGAGAAGTTTAGACACATTGCCCGAATGATCAGGTTCGGTATGGTCAAGGATAATGTATTCTATCTTCTCCGGATCGGTCAGCTGCCTGATTTTGCCTATATGAATATCGCTGAATTTCTCCTTGGCTCCTTCAACTATCGCCTTCTTTTCGGCATTTATAAAATAGGAATTATATGTTGTGCCGAATTCGGTGGTCATCACGATATCAAACGTTACGATATCATAATCGAGCACCCCGATCCATTTGACATCACTGGTTATATCGATAATTTTATTGTCGGGTTCTCTGTTGGTGTTTCCCTTGATCATAACTTTGCTATTATACTTTTATTGGCTTTAACGTGCTGAAGAATAGGCACTTCGAGCTCAGTCCCGATGGGCAGAAACAGGTCGACGCGTGAACCGAATTTTATAAAACCAAGCTCATCGCCCTGTTTCACTTCCTGGCCTGGCCTGGCATACGTCACTATCCTTCTTGCCACAGTGCCGGCTATCTGTCTTACCAGGATTTCTTTTCCTTCTGCCGTTTCTATTACAACAGTCGTCCTTTCGTTTAGTTCGGAGGATTTCGGATGCCATGCCACAATGTTTTTTCCGGGCATGTGATTGACGTACTTCACCCTGCCTGAGACGGGGTACCTGTTGCTGTGCATATTGAAAGGAGACATGAAGACGGAAATCTGGAGCCTGTTATCATTAAAATACTCCTTTTCGTGTGTCTCCTCGATAACCACTATTTTCCCGTCTGCAGGTGAATAGACGAGTCCCTCAACTGGTTCGAGGGTTCTTTCCGGGAGGCGGAAGAAGAATAGAATGAAGAGGTACAGGGTGAGGGAGCCTATCATGAAGAGCCATCTGAAGAGTGTGTATTCGCTCCAAAGAAGACCTGCCGCCACATTAAGCACTAACAGGAAAATGAATCCGAAGAATAGAATTTTATAGCCTTCCCTGTGTATACTCATTTCACAAATTTGCGTACAAAACTAATGAAGAGAGTTGAATCAACCAAAAAGGATGAAGTATATAAAGGCCACCGGGAAAGCGACCAGAATACTGTCGAACCTGTCGAGGAAACCGCCGTGACCCGGCATAATAGTGCCGGAATCCTTCAGATTCAGGCTTCTTTTAAGCATTGACTCTGTCAGATCGCCAAGGGTCCCTGCGACCGAAACAATAACCGCAAGGATCATCCATCCTGACCAGCCGGTTATTCCGGGCCAATACACAAGAAGAAACGATGCTGCCATGGTCATTAACAGTCCGCCCGCAAAGCCTTCCCATGTTTTCCCCGGGGATATTCTTTCAAAAAGGCGGTGTTTCCCGAAAGTAATACCGGAAAGATAAGCACCAGTGTCATTAATCCACAGGAGTGCAAGGAAACCCAGAACAATACCCGGAGAGAATGTATAATCGCCATGGCTCAGCAGGGTTTTTATTCCCGTATGGGAGAAAGCTGAAAAAGGCATTAATGAGAGAGGCAGTATGATATATGCAAGGGGAAGGAAAGTATGGGCGAGCGAGTCAAATGGTCTTGCCTGCCTGCGGAACAGTTCGGTAATCAGTATCAGAATTACAAAACCTGGCAATAACAGAAAGAGCCGGTATGAGGCAAGACCTGCGGCCACAAGTGTGGCGACGGTGTACATTGACATGCCCGCAAACATTCCGGTAAGCATCTGTGGTCTTATACCGGCGGTTTTCATTAACCGGTAATACTCAAACTGGCAGCCGGCGGCAATGATAAGTCCGGTAAGAAAAAACGAAACCGGATGCAGCCAGAAGCCGCCGAAAATAAAAAGAACTATAAAAACACCAGTTATTGTACGGGTCAGAAAATTGCTCACTACTATATATTTTTCAGTAGCTGTTTTGCTTTTATTACATTATCGCGGTGAACATAGAGTTCATTTTCACCAAACCTGTAGCTCCGGTCTTTCTTGTTTATAATTACCGATTCAATATCATTCTCCTCCAGCAAAATCCTGGCGATTTCAATTTTAATATCCTCGGAACTTTCAAAAACCTTTGCCCATTCCTTTTCCATACCTACCCGGACTTGGGGGTTTTATCTTTTTTCTTTTTGTTTTTACCGGTACCGGCTTTTTTCTTTTTGCCTTTTTCCTTTACCTCTTCTCCGGCGGATGCGGGACCAACGGTAACCTCCGGGGAGGATACTATTTCCTTTTTGTCTTTTTCCGAAGCTTCCTGTGAGGCTGCTTCGGCTTTCACCAGGTCGGCCTTTCTTTTTCCGAATATCTGTTCAAGGTCCTCTCCGAAAATCACCTCTTTCTCAAGCAGAAGCTCGGCCAGTTTCACGAGTCCATCCATGTGTTTTTCGAGGATATGCAGGGCACGTTTGTATGATTCCTCGACAATCTCCTTCACCTCCTGGTCGATAAGTTCTGCTGTTCTTTCGCTGTAAGGTTTGGTGAAATTGAAATCCATCTGTCCGGTGGAGTCGTAAAAACTTATGTTCCCTATTTTTTCGCTCATGCCGAAGTATGCCACCATTGCGTAAGCCTGTTTTGTAACCTTTTCGAGGTCGCTGAGTGCTCCTGTCGATACTTTGCCGAAAACCAGTTGTTCTGCTGCCCTGCCGCCGAGGGCGTATGCCATTTCGTCGAGAATCTGTTCGCGGGTTGTCAGCTGGCGTTCCTCGGGAAGGTACCATGCAGCCCCCAGCGCCCTTCCCCTGGGGATTATTGTAACCTTCACCAGTGGGCTTGCATGCTCGAGGAGCCAGCTTGCCGTGGCATGGCCGGCCTCGTGGTATGCAATGGTTTTTTTCTCCTCGTATGAAATAATTTTGTTTTTCTTCTCAAGCCCTCCGATTATACGGTCGATTGCATCGAGGAAATCCTGTTTCTCAACAATGGTTTTGTTTTTCCTTGCGGCGATAAGAGCGGCTTCGTTGCACACATTGGCTATATCGGCGCCTGAAAAGCCGGGGGTCTGTTTTGCGAGGAAGCAGATATCCAGATCTTTCTGAAGTTTAAGGGGGCGAAGGTGCACCCTGAAGATAGCTTCCCTTTCCTTAAGGTCGGGCAGTTCAACGTGAATCTGGCGGTCGAAGCGGCCGGCTCTCAGGAGGGCTCTGTCGAGTATATCTGCCCTGTTGGTGGCTGCAAGGATAATTACGCCCATGTTTGTTCCGAAGCCGTCCATCTCGGTAAGGAGCTGGTTCAGGGTGTTTTCACGTTCATCGTTTGCACCGAAGTTCGGGTTACGGCCACGGGCTCTTCCCACAGCATCGATTTCATCGATAAAAACTATGCAAGGAGCCTTTTCCTTTGCCTGTTTAAAAAGGTCTCTCACCCTTGATGCTCCCACGCCCACAAACATTTCGACAAAATCGGAGCCGGAGATGGAAAAGAAGGGTACATTGGCTTCCCCTGCCACTGCCTTGGCAAGAAGAGTTTTACCTGTTCCGGGAGGGCCGACAAGGAGTGCTCCCTTGGGTATTTTTCCGCCAAGCTGGGTATATTTCTTCGGATTCTTGAGGAAATCGACTATCTCCATCACCTCTGTCTTGGCTTCCTCGAGGCCTGCGACGTCGGTGAAGTTTATCTTAACGTTTGTATCCTTGTCAAAGATCTGGGCGCGTGACTTGCCGACACTGAATATTCCGCCCGCACCGCCGCCTGCACTGCTTGTCATCCGCCTCATGATAAATAGCCAGAGAACCAGAAGAGCGGCAAAGGGTATAATCCAGCCGAGTATCTCTCCAAGGTAGTTTTTACGGTTGATATATTCAGGGTATATCATTTCATTATCGGCGTAACCGGCGGCTTTCTGTGTTTCGGAAAGAAACGCCTCAAACCTGCTCAGGTCGCCGATGGTGTAGATATAATTTGGTTTTGGTGCCGAAAGGCCGGAAGTTGATGAATTTCTTGCGGCCTTTGCATGTTTTTCCGACTCAAGGGCACTCTTTGTAAGATATACCTCTGCCTGGTCCTTGTTAACAATGATTATTTTCTCAATTTCCCTTGCAGTAAGCATCTCCTTGAGGTTACCGGTGTTGATCTTCTCCACCGTCTTCCCTCCGTACATAAGCTGAAAGAGAAGCAAAGAAAGGGCAATGATTGCAAAAATCCAGTTGGAATTAAAACCGGGTTTCTGGTTCTTATCAACCGGCTTTCCTTTTCCCTGATTATTGTTTCCTTCTTCTGCCATAAGCTTTTTTCTCCTTTACCACGTCAACAGGTTTTTCAATCTCCGCATCTGCCCATAGCGATTCGAGGCTGTAAAAACTACGGTATTCACTCAGAAAAACATGCACAATAACATTGCTGTAGTCGAGAAGAACCCAGTAGCGGTTCTCAAGCCCTTCAACATGCACAGGTTTTTCGCCTGTCTCCTTTCTTACCGTATCTTCTACCGATTCGGCAATTGATTCAACCTGAGTCACGGAATTGCCGTGACAGATTATATAATAGTCCGCTATCCTGTTCTCAAAATTCTTAAGATTGAGTTTGATAACATCCAGCCCCTGTTTTTCAAAGATCCCCCTGATGATACACTCAATAAGATTTTCAATAGCGTCAGTCTTTTTCCTCATCAATTAAAAGCCCTTTTTATAAGCAGTTGCAAAAGTACAAACAATTATCAGTATTTTTGTATGTACAGTACACTTTTTACAGTTCTGAAACGATTGTAAATTCCACTTCAAAGATTATTTTTACCGACAATTACCAGGCTATGATTATAGGATCCAGGAAACTTTATTTTGAAAAGCTTGCCTCTACCAATTCTCATGCTCATGCGATGCTCAGGAAAGGGAAAGTGCAGGAAGGCACCGTTGTTTACACAGCCTTTCAGAGTGCAGGAAAGGGCCAGGCCGGGAACAGATGGGAGAGTGAGAAAGGCATGAATATCCTTATGAGTGTCATCCTTTTCCCCACGGTGATAAGGGCAGACAGGCAGTTCTATCTCACAAAGATTATCTCCCTGGGCGTCTGCGATTACCTGAGAAGCTGTTCAATAGATGCTTCAATTAAATGGCCGAACGACATTTACGTGAAGGACTTTAAGGCAGGCGGCATACTCATTGAAAATTCAATAATCAGAAATGAGATTGATCATTGCGTGGCGGGGATCGGATTGAATGTCAACCAGAAGTCTTTCCCCCCCGAAATTCCCAATCCGACTTCGATGAGCCTTATCACCGGCCGTGAATATGATGTTGAGCAATGCATTTCCGACCTCTGCCAGAAACTCGATGCCAGGTACAAGCAGCTCATTTACAACAAGACAGGCAGGATTGATGAAGACTACAAATCATCCCTTTACCGGCTTAACCAGTTTACCGAGTTCAGGGATTCAAGGGGGATATTTGAGGGAAGGATTATCTCTGTATCAGATTCAGGCCGTCTGCATATTGAAGACCGCAGGGGAAGAATTTACGAATACGGCTTCAGGGAAGTGGATTTTCTTTAGGAGCGATAAGATCCTCATAACGGTAATTCTCAATCTCAGTTACCATTTTATCAAGAAACCTGTCGAGGACAGCCGACAGAAACATACCTGTCACCGGATCGGTATCGGCTGTAAAACTGATACTTACATTACTGTTGCCAGGGTCTGACTTTTCAATGATGACTTTCAGTCCGATGTTTATTCTTGATATGGCGCTACCTTCATACAGAACCTCTGAAAAAGGTTTTTTCGCAGCCACCTTCAGGTTAAGTGAGCCTATCTGATCAACCGTTATAACGCACGAGTTCTCATCCGACCTGTATTTATCCCTCATGTCAGCAGGCAGCAACCGGCCGAAGTTACGCATATCGGAGATTAACGCGAAAAATTTTTCCGGACTTATGGCTGCTACTGCCCGGCGGTTTTTAACAATCTTCATTTGCCTGTACCCCAGTTAGCCGGATCGGTTCTCCACTTCTTCAGGGTTTCAACTTCCGATTCTCCGATATATCCCGATCCCAGAGCTGCGGAGATCAAAGTTGAATAATCGCATAAAGTGTACAATTCACAATTCTCCTCCTTAAATCCTGCGGCGGCTTTTTCAAATCCGTATGTAAAGATTGCCGTCATACCCAGAACATCGCATCCTGCATCGCGAAGAGCTTTCACGGCGGAGAGGCTTGAACCGCCCGTTGATATCAGGTCTTCGACAACCACCGTTTTTTGTCCCTTTGTAAAGAATCCTTCAATCTGGTTTCCAAGGCCATGCGATTTAGCTTCCGACCTGACATAGATAAAGGGCATCTGCATTTTATCGGCCACAAGGGCCCCGTGGGCGATGGCTCCGGTTGCCACACCGGCAATCAGCTCAGCATCGGGATAATGTTCCCTGATTACCGCTGCAAAAGAGTCGCGGATGAACGACCTTACTTCCGGGAAAGAAAGAGTCTTCCTGTTATCGCAATAAATAGGAGATTTCCAGCCCGAAGCCCATGTAAAAGGATTTGACGGTTGCAATTTAATTGCTTTAATTTGTAATAAATATTCCGCAATTTTTTTTGAAGTGTTATCCATATGACAGTATATAAAGTTCATTTTGAAGACAGGTTCATACTTCTCAGTCCTGAACCCGACCGGATGCAAAAGTACGGCATATTTCACAAATTAAGCACTACTTCCGAACTTTATAAACTAATAGCCCGGTTTCAGGAAGATCGCACCATTCATTCAGCGAATATTTACTGTCCCAATATAAGCTATCTCTGGAAGCTTTTCAGAATTTATTTTACTGAGGTTAAGGCAGCCGGCGGACTTGTTAAACACACATCGGGCAGGTACCTGTTCATAAGGAAAAGGGGGCACTGGGATCTGCCTAAAGGGCATGTTGACAACGACGAATCGCCCGAAGAGTGCGCACTGAGAGAGGTAAAGGAGGAAACAGGTATAAAGGGACATGAAATAGTTAAACAGCTCGAATCGAGCTATCACACCTATACTCTCGGAAAGATCAATTATCTGAAGAGGACCGACTGGTTCCTGATGAAGTACGACGGGGAGATGATTGAGAAACCCGAGACCCGCGAAGAGATCACTGAGGTCAGGTGGCTTCTGACTGAAGAAATACCATCCATCAGGGAGGGAGCATGGCTTTCTCTTTACGACCTTATCAATAAGGCTATTCTGCAGACATGATTTTAACCGGTGCCCGTCAGACGGGCAATGAGGCCTTGGAGGTTCTCTGAAGGCAAGGGACAATAATCTTCTGCCAGCCGGCCTTCGGGATCGGCCAGTATAAAACCCGGCAACAACCTGATCTCATACTGATTCGTGATAAAAGGAGCCTCCGAAGCATCGAGAAAATTCCACCTGTAACCTCTCTGTCTGAAATAGCCTGCTATCTTTCCGTATTCCCTTCCTGTTACGATAACCGCCAGCGAAAGCTTATTCCGGTATTTTTCATACCATGATTTAAGGAGTGAGAGCTCTGAAAGCGTCTCCTGCCTGGTATCTCCGATAAAAACGACGAGAAGGTATTTTCCCCTGTAAGCGGCAGGAGTAACGACCTTGCCTGATGTATCGGGCAGAGAGAACTGCGGCAGCACTGAGCCTTTCTTCATGCGGAATACATGTTCTTTCAGTGTCGAGGCAAGTTCCCTGATATAACCTGTTGCACCGTTTGCCGCCGCAGAATCGAGGACCCTGCTTAAGATTCCTTCATCGAACAGCCCGTTGTAAAAACCATTGTACATATTAAGAAGTACAACATAATGCTGAAGTTCACGGTTTACCGCCTTCCCGTCTTTCAGAAAAACCTCTTCAAAACCCGGGAGCGAACCGTTTTTTATTGCTGCTGTAAGCTGCATGGCCACGGGGCCCGAGAGAAGCACCCTGAAGTAATCCCTGAAGAGATAATCGATAAGATCGGTACAGGCAGGGTTTTCAGGGTAAAATTTCATGTTTATCATTACCGAATCCTCCTTCCTGCCCGGGTATTCGCCATGCGAGACGGTGTTAAGCATTATCATCCTGAATGTAACATAATCCCTGAAGAACTTATTATCCGACAGTCCGGCAACAGGATTCAGCGATTCAAGCAGCCGGGGTATCTCGTTAAGTTTTGTTTTGTTGGCAACCCGTTCAGAAACACCTGTCATGACACCGAAGTATATTTTATCGAACCGCCCTGTGAGGTTGTTTATGTCGGTGGTGTCATTTACAACAAAAGGGACAACCGTCGCAGGCGAGAAGAAGGGATTTCCGGCATCTTCGGGCTTTAAGGGTGCGTAAGGCGGAAGACTAACACGATACTCCTTCCCCGCCGAGACCAGCAGTTTGAAGAGATACGCACCGGTTTTCAGGTAAAGGGTTGTGTATCGTTCAGCGGAAGGAATCTCAAATGAAAATTTCCCTGCAGAATCGCATTTCACAACGGTGACCGGGTTCAGTCTTGCCGATATGGGGTCGGAAAGCAGGAATACCTCAATTTTTTCATAAGCATACCCTTCTCCCTCTCCTTCCACCTTAATAACCTGGCCTGCCAGATCAGCAGAAAGAGCCAGAAAAGCAAGTACGGTGAGAACAATTCCTCTACTCTTCATCCGTTTTGTAATCTGCCAGGCTGATGGAAGCGGGAACGAACATTGAAGCATCACCACCGCTTCTGATTATATCGCGGACAATGGTTGAATTCACGTGTGCATGTTCCGGAACAGTGAGTATGAACACTGATTCAATTTCGGGAGCCATGACCTTGTTGACCTGGGCTATTGCACGTTCAAATTCAAAGTCAGCGGCAGTCCGGAGTCCCCGCAATATGAATTTAACTTCCTTTTTACGGCAATAATCGACTGTAAGCCCCTCATAATGGTCGACTTTAACCGACGGGACGTTCCTGAACACGTCGGCAATCATTTTTTTTCTTGTTTCCACCGAATAGAGGTTCTTTTTAAGGGCGTTGGCTCCTACAGCAATAATAATTTCATCGAACAGGTTCAGGGCGCGGTACACTATTCCCTCATGACCTATTGTAAATGGGTCGAATGACCCTGGGAAAACGGCAGTCTTTTTCATTTTTCAGGTTCAAAGGTTATTTTCCTGGGGTTTTTCACTTTCTGTTTAAGCAGTGTGATATCGAGAGCTTCCATTATTGTGGCTGCATAATGGAATTTAAGTCCTTTAAGGTAAGCTTTGTCGATGGCATCGACATCCTGCCGGTTTTCGGGCGACAGTACTATTTCCCTGATACCAGCCCTGCGTGCTGCAAGGATTTTTTCCTTAATGCCGCCGACCGGGAGAATTCTGCCTCTCAGGGTTATTTCGCCGGTCATTGCAACAAATTTTCTGACCTTTCTCTGGGTAAAAGCCGAAGCTATTGAAGCAGCCATTGTAATTCCTGCCGAGGGTCCGTCTTTCGGTATCGCGCCTTCGGGGACATGGACATGAATGTTCCAGCCCGAAGCAAAGTTTCCGGGCAGGTCGAGCAGTTCGGCATTCGCCTTCAGGTATTCCAGGGCAATCACGGCCGATTCCTTCATTACCTCACCCAGGTTTCCGGTAAGAGTGAGTTTTCCGTTTCCTTTGCTGATGCTTGTTTCTACAAACAATATTTCTCCGCCGGCCGCTGTCCATGCGAGTCCTGTCACCACCCCTGCCTGTTCATTTCCCGCGTACATGTCGCGTGCATATTTCGGCGGGCCGAGTATCTCAACGATCTTTTCCTCATCAGGTTCAGGATCATATGCTGTTCCGGAGGCAATTTCCTTTGCCCTGACCCTGACAATTTTAGCGAGTCTCTTGTCGAGCTCCCTCACGCCCGATTCCCTTGTGTACCTGTCGATTATAAATGCTATCAGTTTTCTTCCCAGGATCAGGTCGCCAGTTTTAAGTCCGTGGTTCATCAGCTGGCGGGGGAGCATATGCCTGACTGCGATTTCAACTTTTTCCTCAGGGAGGTATCCGTTTATCTCAATTAGTTCCATCCTGTCGCGCAAAGCAGGGCTTATTGTTGCCACGGTATTTGCAGTGGCAATGAACATCACTCTCGACAGGTCGTATTCCATTTCGAGGAAGTTATCGTAGAAGGTGCTGTTCTGTTCGGGATCGAGTACTTCGAGCAGGGCCGACGAAGGGTCTCCCCTGAAGTCCTGTCCTACCTTATCTACTTCATCAAGGATAAAAACAGGGTTAGAGGAGCCGGCGCGTTTAATATTCTGCACGATGCGGCCGGGCATGGCACCGATATAGGTTTTCCTGTGACCTCTGATCTCTGCCTCATCGTGAAGACCACCGAGCGACATCCTGACATATTTCCTCCCAAGGGCCCTTGCCACAGATTTGCCGAGCGATGTTTTACCCACACCGGGGGGGCCGAAGAGGCATAGTATCGGAGATTTCATGTCACCTTTCAGCTTCAGCACAGCCAGGTGTTCAAGGATTCTCTCCTTCACCTCCGTCAGGCCGAAGTGGTCGTCGTCGAGTACCTTTCTTGCGTTTGCCAGGTCGAGGTTGTCTTCGGTATATTCTCCCCACGGCAGTTCGAGGAGAGTCTGGATATAGTTAATCTGGACTGAGTATTCGGCTGCTGCCGGGTTAAGCCTGTGAAGCTTGTTTAATTCTTTTTCAAACAGTTTTCCTGTTTCCTCCGGCCATTTTTTCTGTGAGGCCTTCTTCCTGAATTCCTCTATCTCTTTCTCAACCGGGTTTCCGCCCAGCTCGTTCTGAATTGTTTTAAGCTGCTGGTGCAGGAGAAACTCCTTCTGCTGCTGTTCAATGTCGCTTTTTACCTTTGCCTGAAGTTCCGTTTTCAGTTCAAGTATCTGTACTTCCTGCACAAGGTACTCCAGCAGCATATAGCCTCTGTCGCGAATATTGTTCACCTCCAGCAACTTCTGCTTGTCCTGCATTTTAATGTCGGTATTGGAGCAGATAAAGTTTATGAGGTAGACACTGTTTTCGATGTTTTTGATGGCGAAAGTGGCTTCGGGTGAGATATTGGGGTTCAGCTTAATTATTTTGAGCGACAGGTCCTTCAGAGACCCTACGATGGTTTCAAATTCCCGTGATGCCGGGTCGGGTTTTTCTTCCTGAATAACCTTTACACGGGCAGTCAGGTATGGATCTTCAGATACCATCGATTCGAGAGCGATACGTTTCTTGCCCTGAATTATAGCGGTTGTTGACCCGTCGGGCATTTCAAGGAGTTTTACTATCTGTCCGCAGGTACCAATCGAATGAAGATCCCCGAATCCCGGGCTCTCCGTATCGGGATCTTTCTGAGCCACAGCAGCGACTATTTTTTCGGTACGGTAAGCGTCTCTTATAAGCTGAATTGAACGGGGGCGTGCTATTGAAATTGGAAGTACGACACCAGGGAAAAGAACGGTATTTCTGAGTGAGAGTACAGGCACCACCTCAGGCACATCCACGTTCTCAAGCTCCCTGTCGTCACCATCGGTGATAATCGGGATTATTTCCCCTTCACCATCCAGCATATCCTGAAAAAAAAATCCCTGTAAAGTTTTTCTCTGTTTCTCGTCCATACATCAGATAAAGCTTACAAAATTACACAATATTTTAATAGCCCTGTTAAAAAGGCATGGATGCCGGCAAGAGGCGGTAAGCGGCAAAAAAAGAAGGGCTGACAACCCAGCCCTTCTTTTTATGACAATCTGTCATTATTTCTTTTTACCAACATGGTCTTTGTAGCGGTTCATGTATTTATCCACACGGCCGGCGGTGTCGACAAGTTTCATCTTGCCGGTGTAAAACGGATGCGATGTATTTGATATCTCAAGCTTTATGAGAGGATACTCTTTCCCGTCTTCCCATTTTATGGTGTCTCTTGAAGGAGCAGTGGTTTTGCACATAAAAGTGTATCCGTTCGACATGTCCTGAAATACTGCGAGCCTGTAGTTGCCCGGATGTATATCTTTCTTCATCTCTGATAAAATTATATTAAAACAGGGTTGCAAATTTACTTATTATATTTCAAATAGCAAACTGCAGGATTCAAAATTTTAGTTTTTATTGCCCTCCTTTTTCATTACACCTGCCGCAATTTCATCTTTGTACCTCATAAAAGGAATATTTGGGTTAATCATGTAACGGTAAGTGATATGCGTTTTGGCTTTTTTTGCGCCCAGGGCTTCATAAATTGCCATCATTCTGGGGTTAAAATCGCCCACCCATGAAAGTTCGAGCTCCTTATACCATCTTTTTCTCTTAAAGACATTATAAAGATGGAGGAAGATTGCGGATTCGATCCCGCTGTTCTGGTGGGAGGGATTCACTCCGCCTATCACAGCCCTCATCATTGTCATTTTATGGGTTGCCCTGTACCATACGAACCTTATCATATTCCACAAATGCATTTTACCGTTTAAATGTTTAAGAATCTGATTAAGGTCGGGGTAGAGGATAAAGAATGCCACAGGTTTTCCCTTATAGTAGGCAAACCAGATGATATCCTCATCCATGAAGGCCCGTGTTTTTCGCATTGTCTCTCTCACATGGGCAGGGTCGAGAGGTGTAAAGTCATCCTTAAAGACTGACCATGTGTCGTTGTAAATTTCAACGAGGTCGTTTACGTACTTATCGCTGTTTGAAAACTCGAAGTGTCTGAACTCATATCCCGGCCGTTTGGATATCCATTCGGCAATTTTCATGATTCTTTCAGGGAACCAGGTGATGGAATTATCCGGGCCTCTCACCTCCCGGTGATATGAATATTGTTCAAAATAGTTTTGGAAGCCGTAATCCTCAAAGAATTTCCTGTAATACTCCTTGTTATATGGCATTCCGAATCCCTGCTGCATAAAGCCTTCCACCAGCAGTCCCCAGTTTACGTCGTTCTCCCCTAAATTAACCGGAGCGTCCATTGCTTCCATTCCGCGCGCGGCAAGCCATTCCCGCGCTGTATCGAAAAGCATGAATGCGGCTTCCTTGTCATTCACCACCTCAAAAAAGCCGGCACCGCCTGTGGGCTGGCGGTAAGCCTTCGACCTGAGAGTGTCGATAAATGCGGCTATACGGCCTGCAACAACGCCTTTCTCATCCACCAGTATCCACCTCGAAGCATCACCACGCCGCAGAGCAGGATTTCTGGCCGGATCAAAAACAGCCTCTACCTCATTGCCGAGAGGACAAACCCAGTTCGGGTCGTCCCTGTAGAGTCTCCTCGGAAAATCATGGAAAGCTTTTCTGTGTGAACGGGTAGTAACCTCAACAGTTTTATATGGCATTTTTTTTATCTTAAAATGGTCATCCTGATAATTTCAGAATCCGGTCACCCTTACCAGACCGGTCATGCAAAGATACTGAATTATTTTTTCCTTATCAGCTAACGGCCATCTCATTGTATGTCAATAATACGGTGGTCGATGAGGACAAAGAGGGCGATAATAAGGACAGAATAGATGAGAAAGGTCTTCAGAGGTATATATTCCCCCGGGCTGATCTTCATTTTTGCCCAGACATACCAGGTCAGGAAGATTTTTTCGATACAGTAAACTATAAGGGTTGCCAGGGCAACACCCACCGACCCGTACGATTCTATCAGCAGGAGACTGAGCGGAATATTTATCGCAAGCTCGATCAACGCTGCAAAAAGGGTTATCCTTGTTTTTTTTCGGCCGATCACTATCGTCTGGGGAAAAACAAGACGGGGGATAATAAGTAGCAGGTAAATAAGGAATACGTCGGCGCTTCGGACAAACTCAGGTGTGAAAACCCTTGGAAAGATCCATCTTGTGAAGAGCATCATCAGCATACTGGAAGGGAAAAGCAGATGCATCAGTTTTTCCGACTTTACCTTTATCCTTGCCAGCGCCTCCTTCATGCGCGACCGGGTGGAAAACTCGGGAAGCATAGCATTGCTTAGTCCGTTGGCAAGCATCAGCACCAGGGGAAATTCCTTGGCCCCGTAACGGAAATGGGCAAATGTCTCAGGATTGTTGTAATACGCCGATATAATTATGCCGTCTATATACTGGGCCGATCCGCTGATCAGGGATGTCAGTATCAGAGGTGCCCCAAGGTAAAGGTGCTCTTTCATGAAGTCAACCGAGATTTTCATCTCAGTGTACCTGCGCAGCAGAATAATAAGCCATACCCATCTGATTGCCGTTACAGCCAGAAGTCCGTAGAAAGTCCATGCAAGGTCTTTCCCCAGAATCACAGGTACAATAACGAACAGCAACTGGGCTGTAAATGTGTAAAGCCCGTACTGGATGATTCTGTGTGCACGGTTATTAAGCAGGTAGATATACTCTATCAGGCATACAGGGTTGCTGAGAAGTATATAGAGCAGGAGCAGCTTTATATAGGGATCTTTTCCTGAAAAACCGAAAATTGTTACATACCCTTTTACTGTAAATCCGAGAACAAAAACCAGCAGGCTGAAAAAGGAAAGAAGCAGGAAGGCATTGAAAATTTCGGGTGATTTCCCTGAAGTATTCTCGCCTATTTTCCTGTATGTCAGGTTACGGTGATACATCGGAAGGAGCGACTGAATTAATCCCGTTACCCAGAAAAAACTCACAAGGCTTGCTATGAAGAGGAACATCTCCCATGTTCCTATCTCGGCTTTTGTGAGATGACTCTTTGTGAGAACAATGCTGATTATCAGGAAAACCGTAAAACGCAGCAGCTGAAAAAACTGAAGCCCCGAAATATTGTCTATGAATTTAAACTTCTTCAATACCTGACTGCGCGTGAATTTTCATTTCTTTAAAACCGGCATCTTAATAAAAAATTGCATTAAGGTATGCCTGTTTTCGAACAGCCAAAGTTAACATTTGAAGTTATGCAGGGAAAATATTTTGAAAATTTTGTAATCTCTCTTTTTGGAGTTATTTTTGCGAGCCAAACACGGTGGTCGTAGCTCAGCTGGTTAGAGCGCCAGATTGTGGCTCTGGAGGTCGCCGGTTCGAATCCGGTCTTCCACCCCTCACAAGCCGTACCCTGGTTACCGGGGTGCGGCTTTGTTTTCCTGTGAATCCGGTTAATACCCCATGAGATACACCCTGCAGGCCGCAAGGGGTCTATTCACTGCCTGTGTTCAACTTCCTGAATTTCAGCCATGCCGTAACCGTCAGCAGGGCTACCAGTGCGACCGCAACATAAACAAATGCCGGTACAGGCACGGGATCGCCTCCTGCATAGGAATGAAGACCCGACAAATAATAGTTTACGCCGAAATAGGTCATCAGTACCGAGGAGATGGCCAGCATCGACAATACGTTGAAAGCAAACACATTTTTAAGGGAAGGTATCATGCGCGAATGGGTGACAAGAGTGTAAACGATGATTGTTATCAGCGACCATGTTTCCTTCGGATCCCATCCCCAGTAGCGTCCCCATGATTCGTTCGCCCAGATGGCACCGAGAAAAGTGCCTGCGGTAAGGAGATATAGCCCCGTCACAACAGTCCTGTAATTTATAACTGTCAGCGTATTTATTGAAGATCCGATATTGGCGATGTTCGATTCCTTTGAAAAAACAAGTAGCAGCATTACAATTATACCGAGTATGGCCCCGAGGCCAAGAAAGGCATAGCTGCTGGTGATAACCGATACATGCAGGGTGAGCCAGTAGGATTTCAGCACAGGTACAAGGTTTGTTATTTCGGGATCCATGAAGCTCATGTGCGCCACAAGCAATGTCATTGCCGACAGGAAAGCTGTTGAGGGCAGAACAAAGCCGGATTTTTTCCTGAAGATAAAGCCTGCGAGCATGGTAACCCACGAGATAAAGACCATTGATTCAAAGCCGTTGCTAAGGGGGGCATGGCCTGAAATATACCATCTCATGGCAAAAGCGGCCGTATGCACTGCAAAACCGGCAGCCAGCAGCAGTGTTACCGCTGTTTCGGCTGCCCTGCCGGGCTGCCTGCCTCTGACAATCATTATCAGCAAAACAACTAGGGCAATAATTCCCGTTGCGGCATAAAACGGGAAGAGGCGTTCAAAGAATTTCGCCTTGTGATAGAACACCTCCAGATTGATTCTTTTCTCAGACGGAAGCTCATAACCTGCCAGTCTCTTCTGCCATTGATAAATAAGCGAAGCGGCCTGCCTTACGTTACCGGTATTCCCGTTTGCAATTGATGAGGTCAGAAGATTGTAGACATTTTTAATAAAAGTTGAATCCTCACCTGAGCCTGTGCGGCTCAGTGCTTCATCATGAACAAGCCAGGTTCCGAGAGAGTCCCCCGAAGGAAACAGCCTTAAAAAATCGCCCGTATAAATCATGTAAATGATGTTGATCCTCTCATCTACTTTAATGACTTCCTTGTCGTATTTGTTTCTCTCTCCGGGTTTTTTGGCATAAGCGCGCTGAACATCTTCGGCAATTTTGTAAATGCCGCCCTTGCTGAAGTCGACGAAATTGCTGAATGAAGCCATTTTGCCGTTAACACCGGCTTTTTTTGCCAGTTCGCCGCCGGAAATCCTTATCACAGGCACATTCTGCCAGTGCTCAAAATCGAGCCATATACCTGCGAACACCTGCATCGGCGAGAGGCCGTTGAATTCATTTTTTCGTGCAACTTTTCTCAGGATATCATAACTGAGAGTGTAGAGAGGCTCTGTTCTGCCTTTCTGGTCCTGAACCAGTATCCTTCCTGCCTCTTCAGCGGTTTTCTTCATCGGAACAAAGTAATCCTGGGCTTTTAAGCCTGAGAGACCTGAAAAGACAAACAGCACCAGAATGGCTGTTAACCCTTTCCCGAAAGGCGTGTTCCATAATCTGATATTTGCCTGCCTGAAAAGAGAAGCAGGGTTGATGAGGGAAAGTACGATAAACAGGAAAAGCAGGGCATATCCAGTATAGGTTACAAGCATTCCGGCAACGTCGCGGTTTACCGAGAGAATTGTGCCTTTCTCATCAGAGTCGTATGAAGCCTGGTAAAACCTGTATCCCTTATATTTCAGTACGTTATTCATATAAATCACAAAGGGCTTTATAACCTCACCGGTGGAAGATGTAAGTGTTACATCGCTCTTATATCCGGAAGGCATGTTGGATCCGGGGTATCGTTCAACAATGAAATCATTCAGCCTGACGGCAAAAGGAATCTGAACCTGATCGGAGCCGTACCTGATTTCAACCTTTTTTCCCCCGATTGTTGTCAGGGCCGATGAAAAGTTTTTCCTCTCATCCTGCCAGAGTGTAAGGGATGATGTTTCATTCCTGTACTGAACATGAAATACAAAGGCGTTACGGCCTGTTTCCTGTTCGGAAGGATCCACGGGCACGGGTTTCAGTATTCCGTTAAGGGTAAGTGTTTTTGGCACCAGCCTGATATCACCGGTTGCCAGGATCTGCATCGGGTTAAGCTTTATCCTTTCGCCGGCACGGTAAACGGTTCTGTCGCCTTTCATCATTCCTCCCTCAGTCATCTCCGCTTTCGAAACCGCATAGAAACCGGAAGAATCGGCTGATACTTCAATGTCAGCCTTTAAACCGTTGCCGAACCCGAGAGTAATGCCTCCGGCTCTTGCTGTGTCGCCATAATTTAAAACAATACTGCTGAAGCCGGACCCCGGTGTGCTTACAATGAATTCAACCATAGGTTTTCCTGCCGGATCTTCCGAAATTGATTCGGAGGCATTCCGGATAATTCTTGCCAGAAATATTTCAAGTTTCTCATCTCCTGTTCTTACTTTTTTGGCGTACTTGCCCGGAGAAAGGTAGCGGGCGAGGAATTTTTCATTTTTACGGGCCAGGATTTCTCCGTTCTCATTCTCCACCACATAACCGATATATTGTTCAGCAGACCATATTTTATCTTCCGATTCACCTTCCCTGATGCGGAGTGTGCCTTCGAACCCTGTATATCTTGTAATGGCTGCGCCTGCCAGCATTACAATAAAAGCGAGGTGAAATAAAAGGATGGTAAGCTTTTCGCGCCTGTAAAGTTTATATCTGATTACCTGGCCTGCAAGGTTTACTGCAAGGAGCAGCATAATGAATTCGAACCATTTTGCTGCATATACAGCGCTGTATGCAGCTTCCCTTCCGTAATCATTCTCAATGAAAGTTGCGGTTGCCATTGCGGCTGCAAATAAGACCAGCAGCAATGCCATAAAAACGGGGGAAAAAAGAAAACCGGTATTTTTCATCAATTTAATTTTAAAAACTGCGCCAAAATAAAATAAATCTTCACTTCAATTCCGTTTTAATGATAACGAGTATCTTTTCACTTTTCTCAAATGTCATTTTACATCCAGGAGGTCTGATCTGATATCTCCCTGAGCTTATCGGGATTAAGAATAATTATCCGGGAGCTGTCGGTTTTAACTGCGCCTTCCTCTTCGAGTTCATTCAGGACTCTCACCACGCATTCCTTTGCCATATTCGACATTTCGCCAATTTCCTTTCGGGATAACACTATATCAAACTCATTCTTTTTGAAAATATCCTCCGAAAGGTAAAGCAGAGTATCGGCCAGTCGCCCGGCCATTCTTTTGCCTGCGACTGATGCCAGTTTATTCTGCACCAGGAACATCTGTTGCGACAGCTCCTTAAGAATGCCCATTGAGAAAGAACTGTTTTCTCCCGAAAGCCTTTGCAGGATTTCCGTACTGACAAAATTCACCTCCGTACGACTGACTGCAGTAACTGTAAGGGTGTTACGCCTTGATATAAAGAGACCCGGGTCGAGTACAGGCTTCCCCGGTGCGGCCAGTCGCAGGATTATGTTCTTTTCACCTGACCCTTCCATATAGACTTTTACAAGGCCGTCTGAAATAAAAACAACACTTGAGGCTGGCGAACCCTGCTTGACTATTACCTCTCCCGGCCTGAACCCTGCGTTATAGCTGTTTTTCAAAATCATTTCAAGCTGTGCAGCCGTAAGATGACCGAAATTGTTCCAGAGGCTGACCAGACTGACAATCTCTTCTGAATCATTCTTCTTTTTCATAATTGTATTACTCCCTGTATCCGGATTTTATGCAGGTACAAATATAGAAAAAGATATTAATCAATTTATGGATTGATTTATATCAACTCCATTTAATATTTTCATCAACACTGCAAATTGCATTTATCATAGAACTGTGGCTTCGCTGTAAGGACATTAAAGTTAACTTGGCACAATAGAAAAATCAGAAGATAAATTATATGAAAACTCTAACCGGATCAACTCTTATTGCAGCGGCAGTCGCGCTGCTTCTGTCATCCTGCGAAGGGCCTATGGGAATGGCTGGCAAGGATGCGAATGAAAGCTGTACCAAATGTCACAACCCTGAAGTTACAGGTGCCAAGTCGATTGAGTATGCCCATTCGGTGCATTATGAAGGGGAAGCTTTTGAAGAAGGTACCAGGACAAACTGTGCGCCATGTCATTCGCACCAGGGATTTCTTTACGTGGTAAAGAACAATACGCCAGTCACCTTTGTACAGAACGGATCGAGCTATACCAACAGCTATGTCGTTAATGCGGCAACAGCATCACTTCCCGGACCAATCAGTTGTTTTACATGCCACAGTTCGCTTCACTCAACCTATACCGATGAGGATTTTTTCCCACTTGCAACAACTGCGGCTGTGCCCATGACTATGTATGGCGGATCGAAAACAATTAATTTCACTCAGACTTCGGCAAATCTCTGTGCAAAATGTCATCAGCCAAGGCCTGTAACTGCCTCCAACGGAAACGTAATTGACTACTCTCTTCTCAAATCTTCACCCACATCAAATTACACGCTTTCGAGTGTAAGTTACCGCACTGGTGTCCATTATGGTGCCCAGGGTGCAATTGCCGCAGGTGTAGGTGGTGTCGAATTCGGGTCCGGATACTCCAATGCACAGCATACTTCAAAAGCTTCCTGTACTACCTGCCATATGGCCCAGCCTTCTGGTCTTTCCGGCGGCCATTCATTCAGTGTTGCAGGTAACTTTAACGGATGCAATGCAACGGGCTGCCATTCAAATATGAGCTCCACAAACACCACATATACCGCCACTGTTGCTGACATACAGTCGAAGCTTGACCAGCTGGCAGCAAAAATAAATGCATTAGGCGGTGGTCATGATATTCTGCAGAAAGATCCTTCCGACAACAAATATCACGGATATATTGATATTTATGACGCCAGTGCCAATCCGACAGGTTACTGGAAAAACCCTGCCTACGGCACACCGGCTTTCCCGACGCTTACCAATGCCCAGTTCGGGGCCATTCTCAATTACCAGCTGGTTTACAGAGACGGCAGCAAAGGAATACACAACTACGCATATACAAAGAAACTTCTCGAGAACACGCTTTCTGCGTGGTAATACCTGAAATTACAGACAAAAAAGAGAGGGTGTCTCAAAAGGGCGCCCTTTCTTTTTAGTTAAGTTTGGTTATGTTACTTTCCCTGCATCTCCAAAATAACCAATCCTCTTGCAAAGCGAGGTTTTGACAGGGGCGAGCCCGGGCAAGTTAAAGCAACGGGAGAAAAGCATGTCCGGCTGTTTCAGCAGTCGGACAAAACCGGGAAAGCAGGTTAAACATTAAACAAAAAAAGCTGCCCTTTAATGTTTGGGACAGCCTTTTTTTATTTTAAAAAAATATTCCCCCGTCCTATTTCTTAAAAGTTCTCATATAATTAACAATATTCCAGATATCTTCATCTGAAATTTTACCTTCATATTTAGGCATCTCGCCTCTGCCGAATTTTGTTTTATAGAAATGTTCCCCGTCGGTCTGGTTCTGATAAGCTGCACCGGAAAAATCGCCGGGGAATTCTTTGAGAGCCCTTGCCTTAACTCCATCGCCCAGTCCGGTCTTGCCATGACATGAAGCGCAGTTTTTTACGTATAATGCCATTCCAGCTTTAACACTGGCATCATTATTTGCAACCGGGTTCTTCATATTTTTATACTCGGCGGGTACAACCCACGGTTTTGCCTGGGCCATTACGGCCGAGCTGATCAGAACGATTGCCGTTCCCAACAGAATAGATTTTATTGTTTTCATACTTCCTTTTTTAATTTAAGTTATCAAATATCGTGCAGAAAATATATTGCACTGAAAAGATTACTATTTGTTTAACTATTACAGGGCCATAATTATTGTTCGTCAGGTTCCTGGTAACCGGTTATTATACTCCTGAAATGGGAAAAAGTTTTTGCCCCCAGGGTGCAGGTATAAATATGCACCACAAGGAATATTGAAAGGCAGAATCCCATACTTATATGCAGAATATCTGTCAGTATCAGGCCGCTTACACCGAAAAATCTGTTGATTACGGTCTCAGGGAACAATAATCCAAAGCCCGAAATTATCAGCAGAGGAAATGCGACATACATCGCAAGGACATAAGTAAATCTCTGCAGAGGGTTGAATTTACGCTCCGTATTTACGGGGAAGGGGTGCTTCTCACCGCGGAATTTACCGTAGGCATAATACCTGAACTGAGTCATAATATCTGAGATCAGGTTTTTCAGAGGCAGCTTATAATATCTGCCGTTGCCTGTAATTGCATTTCCAAGAATGAAAAACACATAATTGGCCACCAGAAAGGAGGCCGATATATTGTGCCACTTCACAGCTCTGGAAAAACCCATAAGATAGGCGGCATTTTCCCTGTCGGTATATTGCATACTTATACCGGTAATTATCAGTACGATAATCAGAAATGCATTAATTACATGCCATAATCTCACCCATTTAGGATACAGATACATTGTCACCTCCCTTTGCTTTGATTGACGATTTTATCCTGAATATGATATGGACAGCAATAGCCAGAAGCACCAGTCCGAATATGATAAGGCTAATCAGATTCAGGTACTCATTTCTGTTGGCGCCAATAACATACGACTGGTTAAGCATCACCGCATTTACAAAGCCATTTGATTTTCGTTCTTCTTTGGAAAGATGTTTGTACAGCGATGACATCAGGATTGAATTCTTTGAATGGCATTCGTTGCATCCTCTTACTGCCTCCTCCTTTGGTTTAATAAGGTGGGCAACCAGTAGAGTATCATTCGCCTTTGCATGGCATTCAATACATCTGACGCTTTTGAAATGAGAACTCTGGTTGGGAAGCCAGTTGTGTTCCCTGACTATGTTGATCTCCATTGCGTCGGTAAGCAGCTGGAAATTTTTAAAATTCGCGTGGCAGTTAAGACATAAATTATTATCGTATATTACTGCTTCGCTGATGTTTTTATTATCCCTGATGTTTAATTTATAATAATGAGGGTTATGGCATTTCCAGCATGAGAACCCCTCTTTTTCAAGTTTAAAATGAGTACTCTGCCGGTACTCCGAATCAATTTCCTCAAATTGATATTTCTCATATGCCGGATCTCCTCCGTGACAATCGAGGCAATTGAATTTCTGTTCCATTCTCAGTTCACCGGGATGAGGAAACTCAGCGTATCCCTCCGAATGACAGTCGGTGCAGCTGAAAGATTTATGGTTTGAAGAATAGAACTGATTTCTGTCAACTATCCTTTCGGAACACATCAGTGCTTTTACCGTCAGTCCAAGATTTTCGTTTGAATATTCATATTTTGACTGCCCATGACATTTGAAACAGCGTTCGTTCTGGTCACGGAATGGAGATACATATCCTGTTGTGTCCTGCTGAATTGCTCTTCCTGTTCTGCCAGGAAAGGGCACTATTGCTAAAACACTATTATCAAAAACAAGAACTGTAGCAATCAGAATATATCCGAACCATTTTCTCATCTGTTTTCCGGGAATAAAAGATTCAGAATCTAACCGTGATGTTGAAGCCAAAATGAAAATCACCCTTTCCGGCTTTGTTCGTATTAAAGACGAGATTTCTCTGCCCGATAATCTGAGTATAGTTGGCAGCAAAAACCTGGAATGTATGGGTAGCGGTGCCGATTTCCCACCCGAGTGCAATGTTTGGAGCCGGCTGTTCATCCAGATCCTGTTTTGTCAGCAGCTGGTCATATTCCAGGATGATTGAATGGCTGCCGAATATGTTTGCCCTTGCTCCTGCCGAAATGCCGAAGTTCAGGTTTTTATAACCGGTTGTGTCGGAATAAACCGGGACTGAATTGAAGTAAGCCATTGAAGGAGCAACCTGCACTGAAAAAATATCGTTGAATTTTCTTGCTGCAATAAACTGGGTAAAATACGAGAGTCTGTGGATTTCTCTGAAAGATTCTGCAGGTCCGAATGCGTCTTCCTTCCGGAGATCGGCAACTATATTACCGTAGTATGACAAAGAGACAGGCATACTGTTATCCTCTGTCTGACGGAGAATCAGATACTTCCACTGCAAATCCTGAAGCTTGTAGTCCTGAGTGGTTCCGATTCCTATCATGATCCTGTCGGTAACACCGTAATTCAGGCTCAGACGGGTGTTGGCGGAGCCGTAAATGCCAAACAGGTTATTGATTTTTTCGATTCGGCCAAACCTGTGCTGTATCTGTAACTCGAGACTGCCTTTATAGGCTGTTTCGGTTGTCTGGTTGTCGATAAGCACCGATGTTCCGAAAGTAAACCTTACAGGTTTGGATGATTTTGACTCCTCCTGCTGACCAGAGAGGGTAATGGATGAAATCAAAAGTAAAAGCGTTAATGCAGTGATTCTCATATCAGTTAAGTTATAATTTTTAAATCAGTTATTTTTAGCTCCCTGAGTTATCCAGTAAAGTACCTTAAGCTTTTCTGCTTCGGTAGATCTTGCTGTGTGATCCGGTGCGATCATTTTTTTATAAAGCCTGCTGTTATCAGCCGGCAATGAAACATAGCCTCCCCTTGTAAGAGAATTGTATGCATTTCCTGCGCGCAGGTCGGGAGCCAGGGACCCGCCATGGCATGTGGCACATGAAGCGGTAAATAAAGGCTGGATATCATCCCTGAGAGACCATGGATATTCCGGATCCACCTCAGGCGGTCTGAAGGTATATTTCTCACATGAGGCGAGTAATGCAATTGCAAAAAATACAGAAATTAAAGTTCGGGCTGTTTCTTTTCTTAATCGTAACATTTATCCTGTTTTGGTTGCAAATATATCATTTAATAATGGTTACAGATTCAGAAAGTCGTGAGATTTTGGACAGACAAATATGCTTTTTGGCACACCTGCTGTTGATATTTATCAATCGGTAAATTGATTTAATTACAGTCTTTACCGGCCAGTTAAAACAGATATTTTTCCGTAGTTTTACACAATTAAGTTTTTAATATGTATGAAACAATATTAAAGTCTTTTATCATCTATGCACTCGATCCTGAGAAGGGCAGGATCAGGATAGATAGTCTGAGACTCAGGTACTCGGTTGCCGGTGCAATACTTCTTGACTTCCTTAAGAATAATGAAATCACTGTCAGAGAAAAGAGGGTTATTCCTTCTGTCAGGCGGAACGGGGATCCGGTACATGATACGGTGGCACAGCTGCTGGAAGATCAGTCACGCCACCGCAGAGTATCCTTCTGGATCAGCCGTCTTTCCTGGAAAAGCCGCTTCTTCCTGAACGAAACCCTTAAAAGGTTTTCTTCGGCCGGAATATTAAGACACGAAAGAAAATTATTTCTTGGTCTCTTTCCCTGCAACAGGTGGTTTATTTCCGATAAACGTATCCAGACAGAGTTATACAACTCCTTAAGGCGGGTTCTCCTTTCAGATGAAAAGCCGTCGAAAGAGATGGAGATGCTGATAAGTATTATCAGGGCATCGGAATCGGCAAAGCTGGTTGCCGCAAACCGCGAAGAGAAAAGGATAGTTGTTTCCGCAGTAAGGAATCTTACGCATCACGACTCATACGACGGAGGCAGGGAATCGCCGGTTTATATCATTCAGAAAGCTGTTATATCGGCAATCTCTGCATCGAGGGCTGCTGCAGTATCGGCAGCCTCATCAGGTTAGTGCCTTTAGATTACTGCCTGTAATATTTCATCGCTTCCGGTATTGCAGCCTTTATCCTGCTTATACGTGTTGCATCTGAAGGGTGTGTGCTCAGGAACTCGGGAGGTTTGGCACCGCCATGAGAAGACATTCTTTCCCAGAACCCGACTGCGCTCTGCGGATCATAACCTGCCATCGCCATGAAAATCAGTCCGAGTTTATCTGCTTCGAGTTCATGCTGCCTGGAATACGGGAGCAGTATCCCTACCTGTGAGCCAAGCCCGTAAACTGAAAGAAAAATATTCTGAGTCTCCTGCGGTTTGGTTTTAAGCGCCTCGCTCAGTGCTATTCCGCCCATCTGGGCAATAAGCTGCTGGCTCATCCTTTCATTACCGTGTCGTGCCACGGCATGGGCAATCTCATGGCTTATTACAACGGCAAGCCCGTTTTTATCGGCTGTCAGCGGAAGAATACCCTTGTAAACCACCACTTTACCCCCAGGCATGCACCATGCATTCGCCTCATTGTTATCCACCAGGTTGAATTCCCATTTGTATCCTTCAAGCCTGCTTTGGATGTTATTGTCGGCAAAATATTTATTTACGGCAGCGGCGAGGTTATTTCCTACTTCCTTCACGAGAGCCGACCCGGATACATCGGCGGAGGGTGGGTTTTCCTTCAGGAATTCCGAATAGTTTGTCAGACCCATTGAAATAAGCTCCGACTCGGGGAGCAGATTAACCTGTTTCCTGCCTGTAAGGGGAACCGTAGTGCATGACTGGTATAACAGGCCACTAGCTGTGAATACAGCTACTATTGACAGGAATCTTTTCATGGCAGTTAATTTTCCTGCAAGTTAGCAAAAAAGTCAGGTAAAAAATCAGAATTTGTATTCGTTATCCGCAATCAGTTTGCCTGCAATCCGTCTCCTTGCTTCTTTAACATTCACGCAGTAAGTCCCGGTAAGTTTCTCAACTGCACCGGTGAGAACAGGTATTTCATCTTCTCCTGCAAAGGAGCAGATTGCATCCGAAGCTGCCTTTCTGATACGGAAAGCGGAATCGTGCATGAAAACATCAAGGATGTCTCTGTAAACAGTATCCTGTCCTTTCAATGACTCTCTCTTTTCAATCCTGAGAGCCAGTGATTCTGCAAGGTATACGTCAATCATTATGTCGGTAATGTTGACCAGGACCTCCTGTTCATTTACCAGTCCTTTTTCGAATTTCTTGACTGCACCGTGAGTGCAAAGAAGAGCAACCTTCTTAAGGTTTCTGATAATTCTCCTTAGCCGGCTGAAATAGTCTTCTCCGGTCACTTCTTTTTCCACCGAGCCTGAAGGATTACCGTAAACTTTTTCGGCGTGGCCGAACAGGTCAAATTCGCCCTTCATGGCTCTCTTCATGGCAGTGTCGGAAACGAGCAGCCTGTTGATTTCATTTGTTCCTTCGAAAATCCTGTTTATTCTTGAGTCGCGGTATCCTCTTTCCACGTCCATTTCTGCTGAGTAGCCCATACCACCGTGAATCTGCACAGCTTCATCGACTATATAGTCGAGCATTTCGGAACCGGCCACCTTCAGGAGGGCTGCTTCCACTGCATAGTGGCTTATTGCCTCGATTGATGCCCGGCCCTTATCGCCGCAGTCGGTTTTCAGAATATCCATCATCCTGTCGATATCGCGGCTAACCCGGTAAACGGCCGATTCCGTTGCGTAGAGTCTGATTACCTGTTCTGCCAGTTTATGCTTAATGGCCCCGAATGTTGAGATCAGAACTCCGAACTGTTTTCTTTCGTTGGCATATCTCACCGAATCGGTAACGGCTTTTTTTGCCGCCCCCAGCACATTTGCCCCAAGCTTTATACGTCCCATGTGGAGGATTGAAAGAGCGATTCTGAAGCCCTCGCCCCTTTTCCCCAGCATATTTTCGACAGGTACTTTTACATCATTGAAAAAGATCTGGGCTGTTGAAGATCCTTTGATACCCATTTTATGCTCATCGGGTCCGATCACGACTCCCGGCAGGTTTGATTCAACAATAAATGAGCTGAGCACCCTGTCGTTATCGACTTTTGCAAAAACGATAAAGACATCCGCGAAGCCTGCATTGGTTATCCACATTTTCTGTCCGTTGAGGATATAATGCTTTCCGTCCTCGCTCAGTCTGGCATTGGTCTTTCCCGAATTGGCGTCACTTCCCGCACCCGGTTCGGTGAGGCAGTATGCTCCTATATACTCTCCCGTAGCGAGTTTTGTAACGTATTTCTGCCGCTGTTCTTCATTGCCGAAATACATTATCGGCATTGTACCGATGCCGCAATGGGCCATATATGCCACGGAGAATGAATAACCCGCGCCGGTTGTTTCGGCTGCAAGCATCTGGGTAACGAACGATTGACCGAAGCCTCCGTACTCTTCTGGTATTGCTATACCCATCAGGCCAAGCTCTCCCGATTTTTTAAGGATTTCCTTCATAAGCTGCCTGTCGCTTTTTTCAAGCTGCGCCATATTCGGATATACTTCGGCAGCAAGAAAGTCGCGGCAGGTCTGGGCGATCATAAGCTGTTCTTCGTTGAACTCTTCAGGAATAAAAATGTCGGCGGCGTTTGTTTCGGCGACAAGGTATTCACCGCTGCGGATAAGATTTTGATTTTCCATTTGAGGTTTGTTTTTTATTATAAGCCAAGTTTTTCAGCAATTAATTCGGCAATATCTAGGTTTTTTACCTTCTCTTCTGCATTGGAATATTTTATTCCGTCGGTCATCATGGTCATGCAGAAGGGACAGGCAGTTGCAATCACCGAAGCGCCGGTACGAAGGGCTTCTTCTGTTCGTTCAAGAAAGATTTCCTTATCTCCTTTTTCTGCTTCCTTGAACATCTGGGCTCCTCCGGCTCCGCAGCAAAGTGCGAAACTTCGGTTACGTTCCATCTCCTGAAGTTTCAGTCCGAGTTTTTTAATAATTTCCCTGGGCTCGTCATAAATATCATTCGCCCTTCCGAGGTAGCATGGGTCGTGATATGTAACCGTAGCATACTTATTTCCTGAACCGGTAAGGTTGAGTTGACCGGAATCGGCTTTTTCCTTCAGAAAAACCAGATAACTGATCACTTCATAATTACCGCCGAGATCGGGGTATTCATTCTTGAAGACATTATAGCAATGGGGGCAGATTGTAATGATTTTCCTTACGTTGTATCTCTTCAGTGTTTCAATAACCTGCAGAGCCTGCATCTGAAAGAGCATTTCATTACCTGCTCTCCTCGCAGGATCGCCGTTGCAGGTCTCTTCTGTTCCGAGAACGCCGTAGCTGACATTCAGGTGTTCGAGGATTTTCACAAAAGCCCTGGCTACTTTCTTATACCGGTCGTCGTATGCGCCGGCGCAGCCAATCCACAGCAGGTATTCGGGCTGAACACCTTTGCTGTGCAAATCTGCCATTACGGGAATATCTATCTTACGGGTCTGCATTTGCCGGGTTAATTAACATTTATTTCCAGATTGTTTGCCCAGTTGAGTCTGTCCTCGGGCGAGTACTGCCAAGGGGCGCCGTTGTTTTCGATGTTGCTGAAAACCGCCTTAAGCTCGCCGGGTGCCGAGCCTTCTTCCATCACGAGATACCGTCTCATGTCAATAATCAGTGACGGGTGATTTATGTTTATGGGGCACTCCTTTGCACACGCGTTGCAGGTTGTGCATGCCCAGAGTTCTTCTTCTGTAATATAGTCTCTGATGAGGGCTTTTCCGTCGTTAAAATCTTTCCCGTTTTTAATCATTAGCGGTCCCTTTTCCTTCATCCGTGCCCTAAGGTCCATCATTATTTTGCGTGGTGAGAGTTTCTTGCCCGTCAGGTTTGCCGGGCATACTGCGGTGCACCTGCCGCATTCAGTGCATGAGAGTGAATCGAAGTAATTCTTCCACGTCACGTCTTCCGCATCCCTTACCCCGAACCGTTCCGGAGTGCCACCTTCAGGCGATGCACTGAAAGCTGTTTCGGGATTCATCATAAGCTTCACTTCCCTTGTTACATTATCCATGTTGTAAAGCTTGCCCAGAGGTTCGAGCCTGGAAAGGAACACATTGGGGACAGACATGAACACATGAAAGTGTTTTGAGTAAGGCAGGTAGTTGGCAAAGAAGAATATGAGTAAAATATGCGACCACCACGATGTTTCCATAAGCAGCCATGCTTTCCGTGGTTCATCCGGTCCTCCGATACCTGCAAGAAAACTGCTGACAGGATACACACCATGAATCGTTTTGCCCTCCAGCCCGCTGTAAATAATGTATCCCGTGTTCATCCCGATCAGGGTAACCATCAGAAGGAAGATCAGCGACAGTGATACAACAGCATCAATGTGTGATTTTTTCTTCATCTCAATCCCTTCGAACCTTCTTATGTTTAGAAACAGGCGTCTGACAAGAAACACCAGAATTGACAAAAGCACCAGGAGGGCGAAGATATCTCCGGAGGCCATTATCAGGTCGTGTACGGGGCCAAGGAAGGAGAGAGATTTCTCAAGACCTCCAACGCCGTCGATAACCATTTCGATGCTTCCGAGGAGGATCACACAGAAACCCCAGAAAACAAGCGCATGCAGGAACCCGGTTACCGGCCGTCGGAAGATTTTTGTCTGGCCGAATGCCACGCGAAGCATAAGCAGGATTCTTTTCCCGAAATCTTTTACCGGATAACCTGGTCTGGTAAGCCTGAAAAAACCTGCTATCCTGTTTACGGTAAAGAAAAAGAGCGCAATTGTCAATAACAGTGCACCCGAAAAAATTAACTGTTTATCCATGGGAAGGATTTAACGCCTGTCAGTGAAAAAAATTTATCCTTTTATTTTTTAATTTCCCTCACGGCTTCAACCAGTTTGGGCAGCACTTTAGCCGCATCTCCCACTATCCCGTACTGGGCTGCCTCAAATATGGGGGCATCCTTGTCGGTGTTAATTGCAACTATATATTTCGATGAGCTTACACCTGCCAGGTGCTGAGTAGCGCCCGATATTCCTACTGCAATATACAGGTTTGGTGAGATGATTTTACCAGTCTGTCCGGTATGTTCCTCGTGGGGCCTCCATCCCTCATCTGAAACAGGGCGGGAGCATGCGGTTGCGCCGCCAAGAAGGGTTGCAAGTTCTACAAGCGGACCCCAGTTATCGGGCGATTTCATACCCCTTCCTCCCGAAACGACAATATCGGCATCGGTAAGCAGAATTTTACCTGTTTGTTTCTGTACATCAAGTACTTCTGTTTTTAAGAATCCGGTATCCGCCTGAACATCTGACTTTTCGATAACAGCCCTGTTTTCCGTTTCGCAGAGTCCGTAGGAATTCTGAAGGAGTGTCAGGATTTTCATCTCTGACCGGATTACTGTCTGAGCCAGTGCATTTCCCGAAAACGCCCTTTTGTTAACGGTGAAAGGTTCTGTTGAAACTGGCAGGCTGCTCACTCCTGCACCCACACCTGCCTTTAGCTTAACCGACAGACGCGGTGCAATGGCCTTTCCGGTGTTATTGTTCGAAAGAATCAAAACCCTTGCATCTTCCTTCAGGGCAACTGCAGCGATAACCCCGGCCCAGGCCTGGTTATCGAGGTTTTTAAGTTCCGGCCTGTCGATACTGATAATTCTGGAAGCGCCATACTGCCCCAGTTTCATCAGTTCACTATCCTCCACCGGTCCAACAGACAGAGCCAGAACCGAAGTGTTAAGCAAATCTGCCACTCCCCTGGCATACGAGACCAGTTCGAAGGAGAGTTTTTTGAATTTTCTGTCCCAGTTTTCAGTGAATACAAGTACTGACATATCTTTAAATTGAGTTTATACTGATTAAATGACTTTGGCTTCATTTTGCAGGATGGAAATAAGCTCCGCTGCGTTTTCAGGGTCGATAAACCTGCATGCAGCCCTTGGCGCCGGTTTTGAGAAAGAGACAACCTCTGTAAGTGGTTCGGCCGGGGCAGGTTCATAAATCTTTATCTGTTTGGTACGGGCGGTCATGATGCCGCGCATGGATGCTATTCTTGGTTCTTTTGCTATCCCCTTCTGGACGACTGCCAGGCATGGTACGGGGACGGTAACAGTTTCCTTTCCTCCGTCTATTTCACGGACCATAACAGGTTTACCGTTCTCTATATTCAGGGAAGAGACCGCCGACACGTTCGGAATACCGAGAAATTCCGCTATCATTCCGCCAACTAGCGAACCGTTGTAATCGCTCGATTCTATTCCGCAAAGCACGAGGTCAAACTGCTCCTTCCTGATTACTTCGGCAAGCTGAAAGGCAGTGTACCATGCGTCAGCCGCTCCGGCATTGACTCTTATTGCTTCGTCGGCTCCTATTGCGAGCGCCTTGCGTATTGTAGGTTCCGAAGCTGCAGTTCCCACATGGGCAACAGTGACCGATTTTACGCCTGAGGCAGGATTATCCTTAAGTTCAAGGGCCCTTGTCAGGGAAAGCTCGTCCCATGGATTAATAACCCATTGTATTCCTGCAGTATCGAGACTTTTATTGCCTTCTGTGAATTTCACTTTGGTTGTAGTGTCGGGTACGTTGCTTATGCAAACCAGTATTTTCATGATAATTAATTACTTGTTAAACAATAAACCTTTTCCGAGGCGGCAAATATAATAATAAAGAATACACTGTCAAATTGAACAAGACTGATTTATATTACCCATTCGAAAGCACTCATTTGGTTAATACATTAATGATCTTTTCATTATAGATGTCCAACGGGTTAATTTAAAGTCCCGTTCGAAACCTGTTCCCGAATTAAAATGTAAATAATCAGGAATTTTTAAAAATATCATATAAATTCACGCCGCCTTAAAAAAGAGGTCTGATTTATTAAATGAAGAGTTTAAGAATATACGGAGCCATTATTCTCGCGATGATATTCTGGTCATTGTCGTTCATCTGGTTTAAAATGGCCAATGAGAATTACAAACCTCTCACGATAATATTTTTAAGGCTTCTGTTTGCGGTAATAATACTTTCGGCATACCTTTTCATTAAAGGTGAAAAAAACGCGATAAAAAAGGAAGACAGGAAATGGTTTTTATTGCTGGCGGTTTTTGAACCATTTCTGTACTTTATCGGTGAAAGCAACGGGCTCACTTATGTGACCTCCACAACGGGGTCGGTGGTTATTTCAACAATCCCTGCTGTTGTGGCCCTGGCGGCGTGGCTTTTTTTCGGAGAACGGCTAAGGCTGATAAATTATGCAGGTATTATACTCTCCTTTGCAGGTATAATTGTTTTCGTGGTTGACGGCAGCGGAGCTCTGTCGTTCAATATAAAAGGATTGCTTTTACTGGGGCTTGCCGTTTTTTCTGCAGCTGGCTACAATATGACATTAGGGAGACTGGTGGGCAGTTACAGTCCGGTATTCATCGTAAATGTGCAGAATATATTAGGGGTGTTGTTGTTTGCCCCGATTTTTATCATTACCGATTTCAATAACTTTTTTTCCTCGTCACATTCATTTTCTTCCCTGCTTCCGGTATTGGAACTTGCTCTTTTTGCCTCGTGCGGTGCATTCATACTTTTCGGATGGTCGGTGAAGCAGATAGGCGTGGCAAGAGTGAATCCCTTCACCAATGTTATTCCGGTATTTACAGCAATCTTCTCATTCCTGATCCTTGGCAATACCCTCACAATTCAGAATGCAGCCGGAATGATAATCGTGATCTCCGGTATTTTCCTTTCACAGGTAAACGGCAGGAAAAAGATTTCAGGGGAATTACCCGATCTTTCCGGCAAAACCGCATGATTATAAGCGGTTCTGATAATTAATTAACATTGTAACCGTTACAATAAAATCATAGTATCTTTACACTGTGCTCCGGAAATGTCAAAATATTGTCCTTCTGCTGCTTTGTTCAACTTACAGTTTGTCAGCGCAAACCGGAGGCACGAACGTTTACCAGTTCCTTAACCTGATGCAATCAGGGATAGTCTCTTCCCTTGGGGGTTCAAATGTATCGCTCATGAACGGGGATGTTAACCTTGCATCGTGCAACCCGTCCCTCCTTTCACCTGAAATGAATAATAACCTGGCCCTGAATTATGTAAACTATCTTGCCGGAATAAATTACGGAATGTCGGTATATTCTTTTACGCTGCCGGGGATAGGGAATTCAGCTGCGGGTATCACTTATCTTAATTACGGGGCTTTCAGGGAAGCTGATGAATCGGGAGTAATTACCGGGACTTTCAGAGCTGCAGAGTATGCCCTTTCGTTAATGTTTTCACGTGAGATTGATTCCTCCTTCAGAGCAGGGGTAACAGTCAAGCCGGTTCTCTCCCATCTCGAAAAATATACCTCTTTCGGCATAGCTGTGGATATCGGCGTTTCATGGCAGTCTCGCGACAGGCTTACATCGGCCGGAGCAGTAATAAGAAATGCCGGGTTTCAGGTAACAACCTATGACGGCGAGACACGCGAAAAACTTCCTTTCGAAATCCAGGCAGGAATTTCCCGGAGGCTGGCACATGCGCCATTCAGGTTCTCCGCCACACTAAGGCACCTCGAGAGGTTTGATCTCACGCATGATTATGAAACACCTTCAGGCACCTCCGGATCGGGTTTCTTTGAAGATGCTGCGCGGCACCTTGTGCTGGGAGCAGAGGTGCTTCCTCATAAAAATTTCTATTTTTCAGCAGGTTTTAATTACCAGCGGAGAAAAGAACTGATGGTTGAGTCCGGAACTGCCATGGCAGGCTTTTCGTGGGGTTTCGGGATAAATACAACATACCTGAGCCTCGGATTTGGAAGGGCATCTTTCCACCTGGCGGGAGCCTCGAACCATTTTTCCATTGTGGTGAGACCCGAAATGATTTTTAAAAAATTTAAAGAATAGATTCTATTTATTCCTCTCAATCTTTCAAAATGGAAAAGAAACTGGTCATAGCAATCGATGGTTACTCGTCCTGTGGCAAAAGCACATTTGCCAAAGCGATTGCCCGCGAGTTGAATTACATTTATATCGACAGCGGGGCGATGTACAGGGCGGTAACACTGTATTGCCTTAGGAAAGGACTTATCGGAAGAAAATCAATCGATATTGACGGCATTAAAAATGCCCTTAAAGAGATCCACATTAATTTTATATACAACCCTGATACCGGAGAATATGAAACATGGCTCAATTCCGAGAATGTTGAATCCGAAATCAGGAACATCGAAGTATCAGATTTTGTAAGCAGAATCAGCCAGGTCCCGGAGGTAAGAACAAGGATGGTTGAACTTCAGAGGCAGATTGGTGTTTTTAAGGGTGTGGTTATGGATGGAAGGGATATAGGAACGGTGGTATTTCCTGATGCAGACATAAAAATATTCATGACCGCATCAATTGATGTAAGGGCAGAAAGAAGGTACAGGGAACTCCGGATGAAAGGACAGGAGGTGGATTACCAGGAGATTAAAAGAAATATTACCGAAAGAGACAGGGCAGATGAAACGCGGGCAATAAGTCCGCTAAAGAAGGCAGATGATGCCGTTATTCTCGATAATTCAGAAATGAGTGTTGAGGATCAGATGAGATGGATACGGGAAATAATATCGGAAAAGAAAAATGCTGGTAGAAACAGATGACAGATCGGGCTTTTGTTTCGGCGTTAAAAATGCTGTTGAAGCTGCCGAAGAGGCTCTCATTGCAGGAAAGAAGGTTTATTCACTCGGCCAGATTGTTCATAACGATCAGGAGATTGAAAGACTCCATGAACTCGGTCTGATCACCATAAATTATGATCAGTTCAGAAAGCTCCGCGACAGCACCGTTCTGATCCGGGCACATGGTGAACCTCCTGAAACATATATTATTGCAGAACAAAATAACATTACGCTGATTGATGCCACCTGTCCGATTGTAAAACGTCTTCAGTGGAAAATCGGGCAGACATGGAAAGATTTGCAGGCAAAGGGTGGTTCACTGGTCATATACGGAAAAGAAGGTCATGCTGAAGTAATAGGTCTTATGGGCCAGACCGGAAACAAAGCCATCCTCACCGATGGCAAATCAAATCTTGAAAAAATTGACTTCACAAGGGAGATTCATCTTTTCGCACAGACAACCATGAACTATTCCGGTTACGATAGTCTGTCTGAAAAAATTAGGCAAAGGATTATCCTTGCCGGTAATAATCCTGATGATCTTCTCCATATTCACAGTACAATCTGCGGGCAGGTATGCAACAGGCAGCCTGCGCTTGAGAAATTTGCAGCCGGCCATGACGTAATAATTTTTGTAAGCGGGAGTGAGAGTTCCAACGGAAAAATGCTTTATGAGGTTTGCAAAAGAATAAATCCATACTCATATTTTATTTCATCACCTGAAGAGTTGAAAAGAGAATGGTTCACTGGCAAAAAATCTGCCGGTATTTGCGGGGCTACTTCAACACCCCAATGGCTTATTGAGAAGGTCAGGCAGAAAATTGAATCTCTTGATTTTTAACTTAACTGTAACATTAAAAAGCAGAAAAGACTTACCTTTGCCGGCTGAAATATTTTAATTATGGGAAAAATCAGGAAGATTGGCGTTTTAACGTCAGGAGGAGATGCTCCGGGGATGAATGCTGCCATCAGATCGGTGGTGCGCACTGCAATTTACCATTCCCTGGAGGTGGCTGGCATTCGCCAGGGATATACAGGGATGATAAATTCAGATTTTATCCCGATGAATTCTGCCAGTGTCAGCGATATTATCCAGAAGGGCGGCACAATTCTTAAGACCGCAAGGTGTGAAGAATTCAGA
>JARKQN010000092.1 GCA_029974835.1 Bacteroidales bacterium | reverse complement strand
CGGCGGCAAGGCCGGTACATCACGGCTTATTAAGGATTATCTTTCGGACAGAATAGCCCTGGAATCGGAAGCTGTCAGGCTCGATTTTTCAATTGAGAGCATGAACCTCAACAGGGAGGAAAATGAACTTACCCTCGGCCTTATGTTCAGATGCAGTTCTCCGGGTAAGTATTTTAAGGTTAAAAACTCAATTCTGACAAGTCTCTATAATGATCAGGCTAACCTGGTTATTCTGAAGATAAGCAATTTTGAGGAGGGAGTGAAACTGACTCCGGGGAATGAAGAACACCTCTTCCGCACCGATGCCGGAGAATGAAAAAATGTATTATGAGAAAAGCGTTATTTTCAGCACTGTTCATTATTCTTTCCCTGCCTGCCGCGATTGCCACGCACAACAGGGCAGGGGAGATAACCTATGTCCAGATATCGGCTCTAACCTATGAGTTTACCATTACGACATTCACATATACCCAGAGTCTTGCCGACAGGCCTCAGCTGCCTATTGAATGGGGCGACAACACATCATCGATAGCTCCGAGGGTGACGATTGTCCCGCTTCCTTATTTCTACCAGAAAAACATCTACGTTATAAGGCACACCTTCCCCGGCCCCGGCGTTTATGACGTTGTGGTACAGGATCCTAACAGAAATTACGGTGTTCAGAATATTCCCAACTCGGTTAACGTTGTTTTCTCAATCAGGACCAAGCTTGTCGTGAACCCGGCCGCCGGGCTGAACAGCACACCTGTCCTGCTCAACCCTCCTTACGACAAGGCAGCCAGGGGATATCTTTTTATTCACAACCCGGCAGCTTTCGATCCCGACGGCGACAGCCTCTCTTACCAGCTTACCGTTTGTACCCGCGAAAACGGAAGACCTATAGAGAATTATACCTTCCCGAGGGCAAGCAACAGATTTTATGTCGATTCAATCAACGGCAACCTCGTCTGGGATGTGCCGGTAGATACCGGTAAGTTCAATGTTGCAATGGAAATTCAGGAATGGCGCAACGGCAAGAAAATAGGAGCCGTTGTGAGGGATATGCAGATAGAGGTTTACAATACCAAAAACAAACCTCCTGTTAACGGACCCCTGAGGGATATCTGCATTGAGGCAGGTGATTCAATAAGTTTCCTCGTAACTGCCACCGATCCCGACAACGACTCACTAAAGCTTTTAGCCTCATCCGGGGTTTTCGAACTGAAGACGTGCAAGGCCTCCTTTACAAGGGTTTCGTCCCTGCCGGGGTTTGCTTCATCCCTCTTTGCATGGCAGACATGCCACCAGAATGTGCGGTCACAGCCCTACGATGTAATTATTAAATCGGAAGATTATAACAAGGATATATTTCTTTTCGACATAGATAATTTCAGAATAAGAGTGCTCGGTCCGTCGCCGAAACTGAATTCTGCCGTGCCCCAGGGCAAATTTATCAGGCTTGACTGG
>JARKQN010000087.1 GCA_029974835.1 Bacteroidales bacterium | reverse complement strand
CGATAGTCAGGCGTGACGCCAGCGGCAACTTCAGTGCAGGAACAATAACGGCAACGAGCTATACCGGTTCGGGAGCCGGACTGACAAACATACCCAACGGAGCACTTACCAACAGCAGTATAACCCTTGGGACGACTAATATAACACTTGGGGGTACAGCAACAACTCTTGCAGGACTAACGTCAGTAACTTCAACTTCATTTACCGGAAATCTCACCGGGGATGTAACGGGTACGGCGACGAATGCCACTACAGCGGTTAGTTTCAGTGGCACTCTGGCGGGTGATGTAACCGGGACGCAGGGGTCGACTGTAGTATCCACGGTAGGCGGAGCCACAGCAGCTAATGTAGCTACGGCCACGGCGCTTGCCAATGCTGCAACGGATGCCAACACTGCCGGAGCGATAGTCAGGCGTGACGCCAGCGGCAACTTCAGTGCAGGAACAATAACGGCAAACCTGAATGGTACGGCAACCAATGCAACATCTGCAACCAATGCCGCAAATGCGGCATCGGCAGATAAACTGACTACCGCAAGGTCAATATATGGCAATAACTTTGACGGCACTGCCAACCTTACACAGGTTATATCATCAGCTTACGGAGGCACAGGTAACGGATTTACAAAATTTACCGGTCCGACAACCTCTGAAAAAACTTTTACATTACCTGATGCATCGGCAGTAATAATGACATCATCTGCTGCGCTCACCCAGGGCTCAATACCTTTTGCAAATGCTTCAGGTGCTCTTACTCAGGATAACGCAAACCTCTTCTGGGATGATGCCAATAACAGGCTGGGTATTGGTACAAATACTCCCACAGCACCTCTTGATGTGCTTGGTGATGTTGCAGTCTCTGCCAGCGGAAGCACAACCGGTTCCCCCCGCTCAATTGGCATAACTAACTGGGGAGCAGGCAATGCTGCACGCATACTGTTCGGGGATCCCTGGAATGCCCTGCAGAACGGATACGGACAGAGAATGCAGCTGGTCGGATACTGGGGTATTGATGTGGCAGGTCACCGTGAAAGTGCAACAGCACTCGGCTATGTCCCTGGAACAAACAGCGATGCTTCACTGAATGTGATCGGGACACAGGCAGATGATCCTGTTCTTACGGTTACTTCAGCCGCAGGCCAGACAGGGAATATGCAGGAATGGAGAAATTCCGGCGGTTCAGCTCTCGCCTATGTAAATTCATCAGGTGTTTTTGTATCAAATGTTGCAACCGGAACGGCCCCGTTTGTTGTTACATCAACTACTCCGGTAGCCAATCTTAATATCGGTGGCAATGCCGCTAATGTAACAGGTACAGTTGCAATAGCCAACGGAGGAACAGGCCAGACAACACGGCAGGCAGCCCTGAATGCTCTGGCAGGAGCGACAACATCAGGTCGCTACCTTAGAGGTGACGGATCAAACATTTCTTTGTCTCAGCTTCAGGCTGCCGACCTTAACGGAGTTGTTTCCATAGCCAACGGAGGAACAAACAACGGATCGCTGGCTGTAACTAACGGAGGGGTAATTTATACAGATGGTTCTAAACTTATGAATACAGGTGCCGGTACTGCCGGAAATGTTCTTACCAGCCATGGAGCCGGTGTTCCCACATGGGAGAATCTCAGTACAGGTTTTACCGGTAACTCAAGGCAGACTGTACCAGCTGCCGTAACCAGGTATGCCCCGATTAATGGGACTATTAACCCAAATAATACAGATACACAGGCTTTTACAAGACATATGGTTTGGAGAAGCGGGACTATCAAGAATCTTAGGGTTATCACTAATGCTAATCCGGGAGCGGTTAACAACACCCTTACCGTTATGGTGAACGGAGTTGCTACAGCCCTATCTGTCACTTTAAATAATACCACAACTGGCAGTGATTTGACAAACCAAATAACAATCAATGCCGGTGATGAAATTGGAGTGAGAATTCAGACACCAGCAGGAGCAACCGCTGTTTATTGGTCATGGACAATAGAGTTTACAAATTAATAGAATATGAATGTAAGATTATTAGCTTTTTTATAAGGAATAAATGATTGAAATAAAAAAAGACAATAAAAAACTACACCTGAGGTCCTCGCATTTGGGACACAGAATTTCCCTTGACCCGGATATGTTCTCCGAAACAGGTTTCAACAATGACTTTTATCGGGAGTATCTTATTGAGAAACATCACTTCGATGCAGATTTCAGTGCTTATAATACATTAAAGGGAAGTATAGGAAATATAAAAGTGGATTTCATTGCTCATCCTTGCAAAAGGGTTGCTCCACTTGTTGAAGAAGAGGAAATCAGAATTTATTCAGTTCCGGATATTGCCGCAATGAAACTGAATGCGATCTCCGGCAGCGGAACCGGATCGAAAGATTTTGTTGACCTATGTTTCCTGCTTGAAATGTACAGCATTGAACAGCTTCTTGAATTTTATGAAACTAAATACACAGGCAGGAATATTCTTCATGTTGTCAAAAGCCTTAATTATTTTGACGATGTTGATTTGTCCGACTGGCCGGTGATTATCAAAAAACGAAATCTTACCTGGGAAAAGGTTAAGTCAGTTATTGACACCCTTTGTAAAAATTTCATAAAGAAACTATAAGAAAATAAAAATGAAAAAATTTGTAATTATACCATTGATTTTAATTCCTGCAATTCTGGCTGCACAGAAATCAAAACCTAAGGAACAGCCAGCATCTGCCCAGGCTTCAATGGTTGAGATAAAACTGAACAATGCCGTCGACTCCTCCCAGTACATTCTCGGAGCCTACATAGGGCAGTACCTCAGGGCAAACAGCCTTACGGTAACGAACCCGGCTCTTTTCAATAAAGGACTGGACGACGTGCTGGCCGGCAAACCTTTGCTGGTAAATGCCGATACTATCCCCAAAATAGTGAACGCCTACCTGAGTATGGCTGCAATTGAACGAAACAGACTGCTGGAAAGACAACTGTTCACTGCAGTTAAGAACCAGCCCGGAGTAGGGGTGCTTCCCAGTGGTGTTTGTTATATTATTGCACGGGCAGGAGAAGGAGGAAGACCTTCTATATCGGACACCGTCACATTCCATGTGAAAGGTTACCTGCCCGAAGGGGCCGTTTTCGAGGACTCTTATGTGAGAAATACTCCTCTTAAAGCAACGCCTGCCAACCTTATCGAAGGACTGAAGGAGACCATCCAGATTATGCAGACAGGCTCGGTGTGGAGAATTTATATTCCATCAACACTGGCATACGGAGAAAAAGGCGTGCCGGGCGTAATACCGCCATACTCGGCATTGGTATTTGACATAGAATTGCTTAACATAAAAAAATAGTATCCCATTCTCCCGCTCAGTAAGAAATCAGGGGAGAAGAAGAGAAAAGGAGAGAGCTTCCCAAAAAACCGGGAAGCTGCCGTTCCGGAAAGCAGAAAGAAGAAGTTATCAAAGGCAATGAACCTTAAAAACAAAATAAGGGCAATCACAACAGTTAAATCCCCGGCTGGGATTACACTGGTAATTTGTGTTTTGCTTCTTATGAGGCCGGCCGGTTTATTTGCCCAGGTGATAACCAATAACGGAGCCTCTGTTTCCCTGTCGAACGGAGTGGTTGTGACATCGAGGGATGCACTGAACACTGCAGGACAACTCCTTAATGAGGGAGTGCTCGAACTGTCGGGAGACTATACAAGCACTGCTGTCACCAACGGAAGTACAGGAATATTCAGAATCGGGGGGAACTGGACAAACACAGGCGGCATTTTCAACCCCGGCACCGGCACAGTCATTTTCAGAGGATCCTCAAACCAGATTATAACACGGACAGGAGGCGAGACTTTCTTCAATTTGTCTCTCGAAAATACGGGTTTATCCGGATCGAACAGACTGAGGCTGTTTAACAATGTTACTGTACAGAACCGTCTTACAATGCTTACCGGAAATATTGAATCCGGAGCAAGCAAACTCTATCTTTCAAACCCGGCTGCATCTGCCCTTGAATATCTTTCCACAACCGGAAGCAGGATCACCGGACGGTTCGAACGCGGTATCAGCCAGACGTCAACCTACCTCTTCCCTCTGGGAACAAATGCCAACTATAACCCTGCCAGAATTACCTTCGGAAATATAAATGTAAGCGGAACACTTATTTCAGAGTTTATCACTCCCCCCTCAATCGATTCTGCCGGGCTGCCTCTTCCCGATCCTCCCGATGAGGTGGCAAGGGTTTTCCAGGATGGGCTCTGGAGTTTCACTGCAAACGGATTCTCGAGTAATAATTTCAATGTTACTCTTGATGCCCGGGGATTCACAACATTTCCTGTCCAGGATATTACAAGAGTAATAAAGCGCACCGCCGGAAGCGACTGGGTACTCGACGGAACGCATAGTCCGGCAACAGGTACGATAGTTTACCGTAACGGTCTTACGGGTGATTTCTCCCCGCTGGGCACCCAGCTGACCCTTGCACAAAGCAGACCCCGCATCATTCAGCAGCCTGCCGATACGATTGTGTGCGAAAAATCAGATGCGGAATTCACCATTGTTGCCACTTCAACACGTACTCTGACATACACATGGTACAAGGATCCTGGAATACAGCTCACAGGGCCGCGATTTATAATTGCTCCCGACGGAACTCTTGTTATCCGGAATGTTGTACTTGCCGATTCGGGTTATTACTACTGCATTGTGACCGACGATTACGGAAACTATACACGCAGCAGATCTGCACACCTTGGCGTTAACAAGCGCCCGATTGCCACAGTTACTCCTCCGGTGCAGGATCACGAGTGTTCAAATGTCCCGTTTACGAATATAATACTGGGTGAGACACACGGGGTACCGGGAACAACATATATCTGGACCCGTACCGAACCTGCCGGTATTACCACAACCATCCCGGCAGGCGGAACAGTGCCCAGCATTGGCGACTTCATTGGAGGCACATTCATAAACGAAACCGATGCTCCGATAACAATTACGTTTACAATAATTCCTGTAGGACCGTCACCGACCTTCTGTACCGGAGAGGCCGTATATGCCAATGTTACCGTTAACCCGACGCCGAGAGTGATACCTGTGAGCCTTAAGGATGATATATGCGACCTGAGGAATGCAAACGGAGCCCTTAACAACACACAAATCACACTTACCACGCCAACTGTTACAACAAAAGGTGTGATGCGATTTGATTATACCGTGGCATTCAGCGGTATGCCTGGCGACCTGGTTGGCGACTCTTCACCTGCAAATGATCTGCTTCCGAACCACGTTATAAACTTCACCTATCGCAATAACACCGATACCATCCAGACAGTTACCTACTCGATCACACCTAAAGTTAACGGCCTGTCATGTCCGAACGGTGTGGTTGTTGATTATCCTGTAAAGGTTCACGCCCTGCCGCTTCCAAGACTGCCGCAGAGTATTGATGTGCTGCAACCTCTTACCTGTACAGGGGGCACCGGACTTGCTGCACTGAGGGCCATTATTTCCGAAGGTGCCGATCCGTATGACATTTTCTGGCGGGGACCTGTCGGATATTACATGGAAGATTCAACTGATATTCATAACCTTTCCAGCGGAAAATACATCGTGCAGGTTACCGATAACAACGGCTGTATGAGAAAAGACTCAATCAGTATTGTGCCGGTGCTGGCAAGGGGATATATGAACGCCACCATCATACCTCCGGGTAACTATCATGTAACCTGTATCGGCTCTTCCGACGGCACATTGCTTATTTCAGCCACAACCGGCATTACCCCGCCGTACGATTTCTGGCTTGTCAGGAACGGGACTGATACAATACTTACAGGACAGTTTTCAAATAACCTTAATTTACTGGATCCTACCACATACCGTTATGTAACAGGTCTGCCTGCGGCAACTTACACTCTCTATATACGGGATATTAACGGTTGCACGGAGGAGAATCCGAGGACAGTAATCCTCAGGCCACCGCCGCCGGTAGTTGTAACTTTCGGAACAAGCACATACCAGGGAGGATACAATATCTCGTGCCGTGGATACAATGATGGTTCGGCCTGGGTGGAAAATATAACCGGAGGAAGAGGATTTTATAAATATCACTGGTATACCCTCGACGGATTGATACCCGGCCCGGTCAATACCAACAGGATTGACAACCTTATCAAAGGTACATACTTCCTTGAGGTAACAGATACCCTGGGATGTCTTACCACTTTCAGTGTCACACTGACCGAACCGGAAGGCATAGCGATGACTGAATCCAGGCTCTCATTCAGCAGGGATTCGCTTTTCAATATTTCATGCTTTAACGGAAAGGATGGTGCAATAGACATCACGGTGAGCGGAGGCTCAGGCAGCTATAACTTCAGCTGGACCGGACCCGGAGGGTTCACCTCCTCATCTGAGGATATTTCCGGTCTGAGGGCCGGAACATATACGGCAACAATCACCGATGTGTCCAATACAACATGCATACTCATGCCTCAGCCGGTCTTTACCCTTACCCAGCCCGACACACTCCTTATTGGCATCGTCAAATCGGTAAGCCCCGACGGGAATCATAATATAAGCTGTAACGGAGGCACCGGCTCGATCGACCTTACTGTTACAGGCGGAAGTCCCGGCAACTACAGCTACTCATGGAGTACCGGTAACGGCAGCGGCCTTGCTGCCGGAGCGGAAGACCAGGCTGCCCTTACCGCAGGCACTTATAATGTGGTGGTTACTGATTCCAACCTGTGCGTCTCTTCGGCAGACATCACTCTTACCCAGCCCCAGGCTCTCTCAATAACTCTTGTCCCGACGCATATTACCTGCAATGCCCCGGGATTTGACAACGGTGCGATAAATCTTACGGTTACAGGCGGCGTGGCTCCCTACTCATTCTCCTGGTCGAACGGGTCGGTAACCGAAGATATCTCCGGGCTCACAGCCGGCATGTATGCTGTTACGGTGACCGATGTTAACGGCTGCCAGATTATTGACTCCGTAAGAATAAACCTCCCGCCTCCCGTTCAGTATACCAGTGTTACGTCAGATTATCACGGATTTAACATTAGCTGTAACGGGTTGAGTAACGGATATATCAATATAACTCCCGTCAGCGGCGATGCTCCGTTTGTATATTCATGGACAGGGCCGGAAGGATTTACCTCTTCGCAGCAGAATATAGAGAACCTCAGAGCCGGTCAGTATCTCCTAACAATCACCGACGTTAATGCTTGTACGGCAACAGGTCTGTTTGATATGACCGAACCGGGTGTACTGGGTGTGAATATTACCTTGTCGCAAAGCCCCGATGGCAATTATAATGTCAGTTGCAGGGGAGGATCGGACGGCGCAATAACCGCCGAAGCGGTTAACCAGGCCGGTATTGCCAGCTACCTGTGGCCTGATGGTTTCATCGGGAAGTCAAGGAGCGGACTCACTGCCGGTAACTACAGGTTGCTGGTAATCGACCAGAATGGCTGTAATACCGATACGACAATCGTACTTACGGAACCGGATTCAATTAAGATTACCTTTAATGTCAGTCCCGCTTTCTGCCCCGACAGTCCCGACGGGGAAATCACTGTTGATGTCACCGGAGGCGTGGCCGGCGGAGGCTATACTTTCAGGTGGGGTGATAATTCGACCGGCAACGGACTTTCGGGACTTACAAGAGGTACCTACAGGGTAAAGGTGACAGACGGCAACGGATGCCAGGTGTCTGATTCAATTTCAATAGAACCTCTTAATGAATCTTGCCTTGTTATACCAAATGCATTCTCTCCCGACGGCGACAACATAAATGATGTATGGAATATTGGCATGAAACATCTCTATCCGCAGATGGAAGTGAAAATATTCAACAGATGGGGAGAGCTCCTCTGGAAGTCGGAAAGAGGGTATCCGGAGCCGTGGGATGGAAGAAGCAGAGGCGTAACCCTTCCTATGGATTCATACCATTACATTATCGACCTTCATAACGGAAGTAAACAGGTTATGGGTAATATAACAATTGTAAGAAACAGATAAATCTGCAGGCGGTGAAAAGGACAACAGTAATATTGATAATTGTTTTTTGCCTCTCATGGGTTTCACATGCCCAGCAGATGCCACTGTACAGTCAGTACCTGTACAATAAGTTCCTCATTAATCCGGCAGTGGCCGGCAGCGACGGGTATACCAGTTTCAATCTCACTGCCCGCGAACAATGGGTCGGTTATTCCGGCGCTCCCAGAACTTACTCCTTCAGCTGGCAGACAAGATTCCTGAAGAGAAGCTATATAATTAAACAGGCAGGCCCAAGGCGTCAGGTTTACAGGCCAAAGTCGGACGGCAGGGTAGGCATGGGAGGTTTTGTTTTCAGTGATAAAAACGGGCTTGCAAGGCGGACAGGCTTCCAGGCTTCGTATGCTTATCATACCTGGCTGAGGCAGGAAACCCAGCTTTCGATGGGACTTGCTTTCACCGGATATCATTTCAGGATAGACGAGAGGGATATTGCGTTTGAGGACATGGGCGAGCCCTGGCTGTACAACGAGGTACGCAAGGGAGTCTTTGTTCCCGATGCGGCCTTCGGAATACATATACTTAATGCCCGGTATTCGTTCGGTTTCTCGGCCGACCAGCTCTTCGGTGCAGCTGCAAAGATCGGTAATGAAGCGTACCGCAGGCTTAAAATGGACCGTCATTATTACCTCTTCGGCTCATATACCTTCACCGACATGAGGTATCATGAACTGCAACCCTCGTTCCTCATTAAAATGTCGGAGCAGCTCGATCCGCAGGCCGACATCGGACTTACCTACATCTACAACCAGGCTCTGTGGGCAGGACTAGCTTACCGGACCGGCGGTTCCGTAATAGCAAGTATCGGGGTGAAATATGACAGGCTCTGGATGGGATATTCTTTCGATTTTGCCTTTCAGGAAATACAGCGACTTACCTACGGTTCGCATGAACTTACCATTGCTCTGAGATTCGGCGACAGCACCAGGAGGTACAGGTGGCTTGACAGATATTAAGGGAGCGGTGCCTCCGGCGCAACGGTAACCGGTAACTTTTGGCCAGGTAAACCGTGGAAAACCGGTCAGGATGATTTAGGTCTTATGATATAAACAACCGAACTGCTCCTGGTAACATCGAAAAGAGAAAGGATAAAGAAAACAAAACCCTTAATCATTCCCGCAAGAAAAGGGAAACGGGAGCCCCGCGATTTTTCGCTTAGTACAGAGATATAAAATACATCAAAAGGAAGCCGTTTCATCTCCAGGATATCAAACCCGCTTTTTGCAGCCAGATATATGAAGGATACCGGGTTGAAGTGCCAGATGTGTCTTGGCACATCACGCGCCGCCCAATGATTGCGGTAATGAATGCTGTCGAATGATATATTGTTTGGAAGGGCAATTACGGCAGGTGCACCGGGTTTAAGCAACCTCTTCACCTGCGAAAGGGTTTCTTCAGGATTGTAAAGATGCTCAAGCACATGCCACATTGTGATGCAATCGAAGGAATTGCCGGGCAAGGACAGTATCTCTTCCGGCTGATAAACCCTGATATTGTTACCGGTCACTGAGTATTGTGCAGCCTTCAGGCTCTTCTCGACACCTTCACAATCCCACCCGCTCTTCTTCATGAAACCGGCAAAATGCCCTGTACCGCTGCCGATATCAAGGATACTGCCTCTCTTCAGCCCTGTGACCTTCCTGACAAGTGATCTCTTCCGCGAAAGCATAAACTTCCTTACGGCATAATAGATTTTTGCGGTAAATGATTTTTTGTCGTCGTTATGGGAAATATACTCCGGTGAGATGTAATATTTTTCGATAGTCTTCTCGTCGGGATACTCCTTAAGGAATTCGAGCCGGCAGACCGTACAAAGGTATATTTCAAACAGTTCTCCTCCGGTAAGGTTGTCCCTGCAGATCATAATGGGTTTAATTTCCTGGTTGCCGCAGAGAGGGCATACTGAATGGCCGGGGGTCATGCTGCAGGCTTTTTAAAGAGGCTTCGCAAAAGATACCCTGCAAGCAGTAGAATGAATATCACGGAGCTCGCATAAGATATCTTCTCACCGGTATAATATGATGCCGGTCTGAATCTGAAAATTATTTCATGGCTTCCGGGAGGAATCATTAAAGCCCTCAGTACATAATTTGCACGCATTATCGGTACTTCCCTGCCGTCAATAAAGGCTTTCCAGCCGGCGGGATACCATATCTCCGAAAATACTGCCAGCCGGTCATTGCCTGCCCGGGAATTGTAAACCAGTTCGTTGGCCTTGTAAGATACCAGACTGACGGTATCGCCCGGGTTTGTTTTAAATGTCGTTCCGGGTAACAAATCACCGAACTTCTTAACGATTACGGCTTCCTTTAAAGGATCAGTCTTCGAGATGGCTGAAAGCTCTTCGTTGGCATCGGCAGCCAATACGGCTTTTTCAGGCATCCAGGCATTTCCGGCTGCATAAGGATTTGTCAGCGGCGGCAGTTCGCGGTTAAGGATGATATATTTGGTGTTAAGCATGTTCAGACCAGGCAAAGAGACAAGCACGGGACTGATCTGATCAAATGATTCAGCTTTCTGCAGGGTATTTGATAACCTGATAATTTCAGGATAAAGGACAGAGTCGATAAGTTCATTGTAACGTTTCATTTTTGCCCCGTGATATCCGCCAACCGATTGATGATACAGTGAGGTGCTGGCGTCGTTAAAGGGGGATACGGTAAGATTCAGCACCCTGTAAACAGAATTGTCCTGTAATATCCGTGAATCGGCCACAGTTGGTGCAGATGATCTCTGAACGGCTGAGGGAGTGACAAACTTGTCATTATTAACATACCGCTTGTTCACGGGAAACATGTCGGCGACAAACAGGAGACCGAACGCAACAATGGCATATTCCTTTTTAATCTTCTCTTTCAGGAAGGCATAGATAATTGCGCCTCCGAGGATAATGAAAACAAGAGATCTGAATGAATCTGCTCTGAGCATCTCCATTCTGTCTTTTTTCAGGGCATCTGTAAGCCAGGCGGGAAGTGATGCTTCCCTCTCTCCCTGCGAGATGAACGAACCTGCGAGGCCGGGTGCAATAAAAAACAATAAGGCCAGGCCGCCGGTTATGCCAAGGGCAATTCTAAGCGACCTGAAGATTTCCTGTCGGGAAGGTTTGTTTTCAAAAATCTCCTTCAGGGCAATTACTGCGAGCAAAGGCATGCAGAATTCGGCTATTACCAGAATCATTGTCACGGCCCTGAATTTATTATATCCCGGGAAGAGGTCGAAAAACAGGCTGGTAAGAGGCATGAAATTCTTCCCCCATGCAAGCATAACAGACAACAGGGTTGCTATTCCAAGCCACCATTTCAGAGGTCCTTTTACCAGCATGAGACCGAGGACAAAAAGAAAAACCACTATTGCTCCTGCGTACACCGGACCATCGGTCCATGGCTGATTTCCCCAGTATGTATGGAAATTGGAAACATACTGTGAGGCATTGTTTGCACGCAGGGTGCGCACGGTCTGTGAAGTGACCGGGAAGGGCCTGTTTGCCCCGCCCCTGAAACCCGGGATCATGAGTGTGAGTGTTTCATCAATTCCGTAACTCCACTGTGTGGCATATTCCCTGTTAAGGCCCTTCGAGCCTGCTTCTTTGGGGATATTAAGTTCCGATTTACCCCTGATGGAATATTTTCCATACTCCCAGGTGGTGTAAAGCGACGTAAAATTCATGCCTGCCGCAAGCAGGACAGGCACTGCAAGGAAAAGAGTTTTCCTGATAAAAGAAACGGCATTCCCGCTTTTAACCGAAATAGTACCTTCCGTTAATATAAGCACAAGGATGCACATCAGAGTGTAGTAGCTTATCTGGGGGTGGTTGGCAAGTATCTGAAGAGACAGGAAAAAGGCAAGCAGAAGTGCGCCCCTGAAGAGATTTTCACGGTAGCTGTGCCATACTGAGGCAATCACCGGTGCCATATATGCGATGGCAAAAGCTTTTGTGTTATGCCCGGCGCCGAGTATGATAAAGAAATACGACGAAAAGCCATAAGCCAGAGCCCCGGCAGCGGCCAGCCGGTAGTCGACCTTAAAAAGCAGAAGTGCAACATAAAAGCCGGCCATCGTAATAAACACGGCTGCAACCGGCAGTTTGAACACTTTCAAAATCCTGTCGGCATACTGAAGGAGATTACCGTAATACTTTACACTTATCAGGTAAGCGGGCATGCCTCCGAACATTGCGTTAGTCCATAAGGGCTCCTCGCCGTATTTTTCGCGGTGAGCCCTTATTTCGCTTGCAGAGTTGGCTGCCACCGTTCCGTCGTTTGTCTGCATTACCTTTCCTTCAAGTACCGGGTAAAAATATGCCACCGTCACTGCCAGAAAAACAAGAATAACCAATACATGAGGCAGTGAACTTTTCAGGATATCTCTTATTTGCATAATTTCGTCAATAAGGGGATGTAAGTGTCTTAGGGCAAAAGTATGCAATTATTGCTGAAAAGGTTACCGGGGTTTAAAAAGAAAATCTCAGACGGATAGAAGAAAATCCGTGAAGGCAGGGATGAGCTTTGAAGCCATGCAATTCTCTTCCCACGATTTTCTGGCATTAAGACGGTATTCGGGGTATTTCCCGTGGCCGACGAAGGTTTCAATTATTTCGGCCAGGTCTGCCGGGTCGAAATTAACCGGGATTAGTCTTCCGTTGGAGTCGTTCACAATTTCTGAAGTGCCTCCTGCATCAGTTGCAATTACCGGAATTCCGAAAGAGAGAGCCTCCATGACCGAAACCGGAACGCCTTCGGAAGAGCTTACGTTTATAAAAAGAGATACATGATTCTTCCTGAAAAAATCTGCCAGTTCATCATGACTTACATGTCCTGCAAGCCTGAAAATGACATTTGACGGCAGGGAGGAAGCGGCTTTTTCAACAATCTTCCTGCATGGTCCGTCACCAAAATGGATCCATTCAGCCTGTCTGGTGCAGTGCCTTAGCGCCCTGGCGAGCAGATCAACTCTTTTCACCGGAACCAGGTTTGAACAGGAGACAATCCTGATCCTGTCACTCTCCATAAAAGGATTAATTCCGTAATCAATGGTGCCTAACCTCGAGAGGAAGATCTTTTCTTCCGCGATTTTATAGGTTTCAATTAAATAACGTTTGCCTGTTTCGGAGACGGTGAGATAATTATCAATCTTCATCAGCTGGCTTTTCCTCCAGGGAATATAGCCTCCGTTGGTATGTTCATAAAGGTCGGATCCGTGAAACCTCACAATTGTTTTTGGCACCATGCCCGCAGGCAGGAAGGGCAGCACCTGGCTCCAGCGGAGGCCCCAGTAAAAGTAAAGGAGGTCGTGGCTTTTTAATTCAGAGGAAAGGTTGTTCTTTTTTATGAAAGAAAGCAGATGCCTTATCATAAGAAGGTGGGCAAGCCAGGTTCTGAACCTGTAACGGGAGAAAAAAACACGTGATGCAAAGCCTTCCCTGATAAAGCTTCCCGCCGGGCTTAAATTAAAAATGCCCGCCGCAAGCAGAGATAGTTTTGATTTCAACCTGTTGAAGGGAGGTTCTGAAACCGTTACGTTTGCAGGAAGCCCCCGGCGGCAGACACCACCTTTTTTCTCCAGAGGCAGGATTGTGATATGTTCAAAAAACCCTGCAAGATGTTGCAGTTCAGGTTCAAAAAAGGCCTCACCATGCCCGTAGGGAAAGGAATCAGTGAATATTAGAATTCTCTTGTTCATGTTCAGTTTTCAGGATTCCTGCGCCGCGATACCGCAATAAATAATAAAAGGTGAAAGAAAAGCTGATGAAGGACGTATTCTCATCAACCTCAGCATTTTTGTGATAAGTGCATTTTTCATCTCAAGAGTCTTCAGGGTAATTTTCCTCATTCTGCTGCCCTCCCTGAAGAAGAAGCCGTCTTTTTTCACCTGCCAGGGGATAATCATCGGGTAAAACATACCCGTGTATCCGCAATTCAGAGTCCTGAATCCTCGTTCTTCGTGAAGATTCCGGAGTTCTGAGGCAGAAATCTTTTTATGGATATTGTATACATCAGGCATGAAAAAACGGGTAATTTTCCCGTTTAGTCCCATCAGGTTAGGAATGACAGTTATTATCATACCTGAAGGATTCAGGTGCTCCCCGGCAATTTTCAGAACTTCTCCCGGATTTTCGAAATGTTCAATAAGTCCGAGTGAAATAACTATATCATACTTTTTATGGTCTTTCCACCGGAAAATATCAGAACAGATTATCTCACCGTAATCTATACCCTGCAGCTTAAGATTCTCCTCGCATATACGACATCCGGGTTCAGAATAGTCGATACCGGAGACTTTAAGATTATATTCCCTGGCAAGATAAGGGAGCCAGGCCGAGCTTCCCGCTCCTGCCTCGAGAAGAGTTCTGTAATTTCCCTCCAGAATATATTCCCTGAAAAAACCATCAATCAGCCATGCACTGTATTGCTTCCGGTTTACCGACAGCGGAAGCCTTGCGCCCTCCAGGATGGAATCCCAGTACTCTTTCGTTGAAAGCCTTTTTTCTTCTTTATTTTCCATATATATCATCAGACTGCCTGACGTAAGTCTGTTCTTCAAAAATAGTATCTTTGTCATCAATTGCTGCCTTTATGCTGAATAATTTTGCAGTTGAATATGACCCGGATACGGTATATCCCGAACATCCTCCCTTCAACCCGAAAGAGAATTATCCGGAATACAAATTCGGAGCAACTTCTGTAAAAGGCAATGCCGTTTATGACCAGGTAAGGAGAGTGTTAATAAATATGGGGCTCGACGAAACCAACTTCGGTAACCCCTCGTGGAATCCGTTTGGTGAGTTTGTCAACCCCGGCAGCAAAGTGGTTATTAAGCCAAACTGGGTGAGGGAAATGAATCCGGTAAACAGCGATATTTCCGGCCTGGTAACTCATCCCTCTGTTCTTAGGGCTGTAATTGATTATGTTCTCATCGCCCTAAGGGAAAAAGGGGAAATAATTATTGGTGATGCACCCATACAATCCGCTGATTTCGGCCTTCTTATGTCAGCACTCGGAATAAATGAGCTACTTGACTTCTATGCCGGAAAAACATCAGTGAAAATTTCGGTTGAGGATTTCAGAAAAGAAATAAAAGTTTACTCACCTGACGGTGACATAAAATTCCAGGAAACAAGGGATGACGTATTGTTTACCGAGGTAAATCTTGCAGGTAACAGTTACTTGTCGGAAATAGAAAATAAGTTCAGGAAATTCAGGGTAACAAACTACAATCCCGACCTGATGCAAAAATATCACAGACCGGGTAAAAACATTTACCTTATTGCAAGGCCTGTGCTGGAGGCAGATGTGGTGATTCAGCTTCCAAAGCTGAAAACACACAGGAAAGCGGGAATTACCTGCTGCATGAAAAACACCGTAGGGATAAACAGTGCTAAAGATGCTTTGGTGCATCATATCAAAGGCAGTAAAACTTCGGGAGGAGATGCCTATCCCGGATTGAACTTACTTAAATCTATGAATGAGTATTTTTATGAGTTCAGGGAAAAAACAGGCAACGGAAGGATGAGAAGGATAATGACCTCATTAATCTCGATCAACGACGGGATAATGAAAAGAACCGGGATGAACAGATTCTTCGAGGGAAGCTGGTACGGCAATTCAACTCTGTGGAGGATGATGCTGGATATCAACAACATACTTTTCTTTGTCGACCATGAGGGTAGATTGAGAGAGGAAGTACAGCGGAAGGTCTTCTACCTGGTTGACGGAATAACGGGAGGAGAAAGGGACGGCCCTCTGAAACCCGACAACAGGCAGGCAGGGATAATTATCGGAACATTTAATCCCGTGGCCGGAGATATGGTGGCGGCATCGCTTATCGGATTCGATTACAAGAAAATCACTGCTATAAGAAAAGCGCTGGAAAATAATTTCCTGGGCATGGAGATGGACAGGGTCCCGGAAATGACAATCTCATACAACGGGGATAAAATTGGATTTGAAGACCTCCCGTCAGTTGCCCGTTTTGAACCAGCAGCAGGATGGAAAAACCATATTGAAAAGGAAAACTAACAATATAAACTGATGAAGGTCGGAATTCATCCGGAACGGTACAGAAATATTTCATCATTTATCAGGAAATATGAAATTATTCTTAAGCATAACGGAATCGATTGTGAATATATTCATATATCAGACCCCGATTTTTTCAGCAGAATAAAAGAATGCGATGCCTTCATTTACAGATGGTATCATTACGACTACGACCGCCAGCTTGCAACAACCATTCTGCCTTTAATAAGAAATCATTTGAGAATCAAATGTTTTCCCGATGAGGCAACCGACTGGCATTTTGACGATAAGATAAAACAGTATTACCTGATGAATCATTACGGGTTCCCGATGTGCAGGACGTGGATTTTCTGGGAGAAAAACGAAGCGCTGCAATGGGCTGCCAAGGCAAATTACCCGGTTGTATTCAAACTGAAGGGAGGGGCAGGCTCGCAGAATGTCATACTTGTCGGAAACCGGCAGAAGGCAACGAGATTGATCAGGAAGATGTTCGGGAAAGGCATTAAGACTTTCAACATGCTCGATTCCGGTAGTACTTTCAGCACAGATTTTGGTTTGCAGAAAAACCTCAAGGTCTTTCTGTGGAGACTCAAAAAAAGGCTGGAGGGAAAACCGGCGGAAACAGTCTATCACAGGCAGAAAAATTATGCACTTTTCCAGGAATTCCTCCCCGGAAATAACTTTGACACAAGGGTGACAATTATCGGTAACAGGGCATTTGCATACAGGAGACTGAACAGGATAAACGATTTCAGATCATCCGGTTCGGGGCGTCTTGACCATGATCCTGGTGCAATAGACCTGAGATGTGTTCAGACAGCTCATGAAATTTCCAAAAAAATGGGATTCCAGTCTATGGCATACGATTTCCTTTATGACAGGGACGGGAGCATCAAATTTTCAGAGATAAGCTATTCGTTCGTTGATGAATACGTGTATCGCTGCAAAGGATACTGGGACCGGGATTTAATTTGGCATGAGGGACATAACTGGCCCCAGTATTGTCAGCTCCAGGATCTTCTTAATTTACCTGACCTGAAACAGCCTGAGATAAGCTGAAATGACTGACCTGAAGGAAAAACCTGTCCTGCTGGCATTGATACTCAGCCTTGAAGGAGGCGGTGCCGAAAGAATCTTTGCCAGGGTTCTGAAAAGCCTCAGTGACCGCTTTTCCATTGTCGCCGTCGTTTTTTATCCGAGAGGCAGATACCTCGACGGAATTCTATCAATTCCGGATATTAGATTCTACAGTCTTGAAGGTGAAAGGGGAAATACAATTTCTTTTGTAAGGAGGCTGAGAACAATAATTAAGAAAGAAAACCCATCCCGTGTACTTTCATTCCTATATTACCCGAATATTGTTGCCTACCTCTCGCTCTTCAGGCTTAAAACCCCATTGGTTCTTTCAGAAAGATCAAATCACAGACTCTACCTTGGCAGTTCATTAAAGCACAGGTTATGGAAAGGAATGCTGGCCGGTGCCTACCGCAAAGCCTTCCGAATAGTAACTGTTTCAGAAGGAGTCAGGAAATTCATTGCCGATGATTTCAGGATCAACCCCTCTAAAATAGAAGTTATATATAACGGAATTGATTTTGAGACTCTTGACCGGTTGAAGGAAGAGCCTGTCAATGACTTCGGCTTTAAGAAAGAATTGAAATATATTCTTGCCGTCGGAAGCCTTGTAAGGGCAAAGAATTATCCGCTTCTGATAGATTGTTTCAGAATTATTGCCGGGAGACATAATGATATAAGACTGATAATTCTGGGATCAGGAACTCTTGAGGAAGACCTGAAGAAAATGGTAAAGGATTTCAAACTGGAAGATTTTGTTACTTTCATGGGGTATGTGGAGAACCCATACAGGTTCATGGCCTCTGCCACGTGTTATGTGTTGTCGTCCGACTGGGAGGGTTTCCCGAATTCACTTCTCGAGGCAATGTATGTTAACGGACACGTGGTGTCGACCGACTGCCCCACGGGGCCTTCAGAGATAATCTCCGACGGCACCGACGGCCTCCTTTGCGAACCAGGCAACCCCGTGCAGCTTGCAGATGCAATTGAGAAAATGTGTTATGATGAGGAGTTCAGAAAAAAGGTTTACGCCAACAGCAGAAAAAAGATACTTAACTTCGGGGAAGAAAAAATGATTGCCCGGTACCGCGAACTGTTAACAAAATAACAGAAAAAGAATGCTCGATCAGATAAGGAAAATTACAAGGCAGACGGCTGTTTACGGGCTAGGCAATGTGCTGAACAAACTGCTGGGGTTCCTTCTTATCCCGCTTTACAACAACTTCATCCCCATTGGCAGGTTCGGCGACCTGGCAGTGCTTGAAACCACGATACTCCTGTTTACTTCAATCCTTCATTTCGGCGTTTTTTCAGGCCACCAGCGGTACTTCTTCATTGAAAAGGAGAAAGGAACTTATGGCAGTTTTCTCCTGAGTAATTATGCCGGAAATATCTCACTCACTCTTATCTCCCTGCTTCCGCTGCTGCTCCTCTCCGGCCAGATTTCCGGACTTCTCTTCGGAGGCACTGAAAACGCAGAATTACTTAGGCTGGCATTCTGGATCGTTCTTGCGGAGATTTTGTGCGTTGTGCCGCTGCAGATTCTTCAGTACGAGGAGAAGCCATTTCAGTATCTCTTCTATAATTTCATCAAGCTTGCCCTTAGCTTTACCCTTACGATCATACTTGTGAGGTTTTATTCTGCAGGAATAGACGGTATTCTGAAGGCCCGGCTCGCAGGAGCCGCTGTTACGGCGGCTGCTTTCATGCTGCTTGTCGTTGTACCCCGTGTATCAGGCCCGTTCAGCTTTAAACACTTATGGATCTCGGTCCGTTTCGGGTTTCCTGCCATACTCGGCAATCTCGGGTTCCTTGTTTTTCAGCTTAACGACAGATATATGCTTAACTGGCTGAGCACCGACGCCGAAACGGGAAAATATGCTTTCGGATACAAGATTGCCAACTTCATCAACCTTATTTTTATTTCAACTATCGGGCTGAGCTATATGCCTTCAATGTTCAGCAGGGAAAAGGAGGAAAATAACCTGAGGTATTACAGGAAGATGCTGACATATTATTGTTTTGTAATAGCATTCATAATCCTCGGCTTTCTTTTCTTTTACCGCGAACTGATAGCACTTGTCGCCCGTAACCGCGACTACCAGGAAGGGCTTGCCGTGGTGCCTGTTCTTGCCATGAGCTTCATGATAATGGGAATGAACTATTTTGTCGGGGTGGGACTTTACCTGAAGGAGAAAATGATCTTTTTCCTGATCCCTTCATTCACGGCCGCCGGATTAAATGTTTTTCTGAACTTCATGCTGATACCCGGCATGGGAATGATGGGTGCCGCCTGGTCAAACCTTGCCGCGCAGGCATTGTACACAGGGCTGCTGGCATTCATCGCTTCACGCTTCATGAAGATTTCGTTCGAATGGATGAAAATTGCCATGATCTGTTTTCTTGCAATAATCCTGTTTTTTGCAGAGAGATTCACCGGCTCCATGCCATTCATTGCGGCTACGGCCCTCAGAGTAGCTCTGCTGGGACTGTTCCCTCTGGTATTGTATAAACTGAATTTCTTCGAGGAGATAGAACTTCAGAGAATCAGGGAAGGTATTTCCAGGGTATTTAACCGTTTCAGCCCGTGGAAGATGGATTAGCTGCCTCTTTCAGCCTCCGAAAGAATCTCTGACAGTTTACGTGAAAGATTTTTCCTTGAATATTTTTCCTTACCGGTTGCCGAAACTGAAAATTCACCGTTGATCAGTCGCAGAACAAACTCCCTGATGCCTTCGGCGTTGTCATAATCAAATGCCATGCCCGCTCCGGAAGAAGTGATTATATCTGATGCATCACCGCCGGGAGGCCCGACAAGAATGACAGGTTTGCCCGATGCAATGTATTCAAATATCTTGCCTGTGATTATGCAGCCGTTGTTTCTGTGTCTGGGAATAATAATAAGGAGAGCTGAGGATGAAAGCATGAGCCTTATTGCTTCAGGATGGCTGACATAAGGCAAAAATTCAGCGGTTGAAGGCGGAAGGCTGGCGAGTATCTTTTCCCTTAACTCACCGGAGACAAAACCGGCAAAACGAAGTATTATTTCCCCTCCCGTATCCTGTACCCGTTTAACTGCCTCAATAAAGCTGTCGATCGGGTAAAGAGAGGAAATAGTGCCTGTATATGTTATCGTGAATTTCTGCGGAGAGGAAGCTTCCATCCCTTTGAAATCATCCTCGTCATACCCGTTTGTCACAACTGAGATTTTGGGTTCTGAGCCCCTGACTTTGGCGGCGAAAATCTCTTTCAGTTTTTCGCCGACGGTTATTATTCTGTCGGCTGCTGAAAGGACTTTTTTCTCATAAAGGGCGTCGAAATATTTCGCGGGTGGTGTGTGCAGGAACTCGTTGTAATAATAAATGTCTGTCCACGGGTCGCGCAGGTCAGCTATCCATTTCAGGTGAGGGAA
>JARKQN010000086.1 GCA_029974835.1 Bacteroidales bacterium | reverse complement strand
CATTAGTGTCCATTTAAATATAATTGATTTTCAACTGTATACAATTTAGTTCTTTGACATCTTGGTAATCTTGGTTCGTAAGTAGCTCTTTTAGAGGCGTTTTATCAAAAAGTGATATGCTTAAAATCTGTAGAATTTCGTAAGGTGAACGGTCTACTTTCAGTTTGTAAGCAACGATGGCAACAAGACAATAAACGATGATAGCAGAGTATATCTGGATCTTAACTGCATTAGGCGTTGTTCCCCAGAAGGATTTTATTTTAAGATGCTGTTTGATCCATTTGAAGAACAATTCTACCTTCCAGCGATATTTATAGAGCAACGCAATCTCATGGGCCTTAAGATCAAAGTTATTGGTAATAAACTCGAAGATTCTATCTGTTTCTTCATCATAATACCTGATTTTCCGGAGTTTATCCGGGTAGTATTGTAATGAGTAAAAGCCTTCGAGCTTGCCAATCTGATCTGAAAGGACTCCGGTACTCTTATCAACATTGTTGGAATACATTCGTTTAAATCTGAGATTTTTCTTGGTTCGTGTTACAAAGTATGCTGAATGGCGGGTAATCCTGTAAAGTCTTTCATAATCAGTATAACCACGATCCAGTATGTAATATCCTCCTGGTTCGTATATTAGTAAATCCAGGGCATTCATATCATTCACTGAGGCTTTGGTTATGAGGATACAACTTGGTATTGAAGTCTTTACATCAAACAGAGTGTGTAGTTTAACGCCACCCTTTGTTTTACGGAACTCCGCCCACCAGAAGACACTCAGACAAAGATCAATGGTTGAAGAGTCGAAGGCATATACATTTGATTTAATGTTGAGATCAAAATTTTTTATCGCTGTAACCCTTCTTGCTTCATCAATAAGATGGTAAGCAAGTTCCTCAAATATCCGATAGTTGCGCTTTTCATTTACCTTAGCCAGATTTGATCGACTTACATTTCTTCCAAAGCCTAAGTGATAAAACTTGGATCTATGTGCCTCAAGGCCAATCATTAATTCTCGCAAACTTTCTCTGCCAGACAGTTGGCCAAAAAGCATGCACGATAACTGGTTCCAGCATGAAAAAAATTTAACATACTTGTTTCCATCGTACTTTTCAACCAACCGATCCAATACTCTTTGAGGCAAAAAATCTGTAAGCTGATTGAAAATATACTTGCCTTGATTCATGGTTTTTCGCTTTCATCAAAGCTAAAACCAGTAAACTCAATTCAAATCGTCACGCTCCAAAAAAACGCTATAACCTAGATGTATTCAAGATTTCAAAGAACGATATTTAATTTTTAGTGGACACTAATGAGTTATTACATGAAGTAAAAGAATTATTTTATGAAGTTACAGCGAAGATGAGTACACGCCAAATAAAATATGGCGCAATAATATCCTACTTTTCTATTGGATTTAACATAATTGCCGGCCTTATCTATACCCCATGGATGGTAAAGCAGATAGGAGTATCTGATTTCGGTCTTTATACCTTAGTAACGGCTTTTCTGACATATTTTCTTATTGATTTTGGATTGGGATCATCCATTGCAAGGTTTATTGCAAAATACCGCGCTGAAGGGAAAGCTGAGAAAATTGAAAGCCTACTAGGAATAACTATAAGAATATATCTTTACATAGACACCATTATTATTATAACACTTTTTATTCTTTATTTTTTTCTTTCAGATATTTTTAAGGAACTAAATACCCAGGAAATTGAAAAATTTAAAATAATCTACTGTATAGCAGGATTTTTCAGCGTTGTATCTTTCCCCTTAATGCCCGTTCAGGGAGCAATGATTGCTTATGAGAAGTTTATTATTGATAAAATTGCTGATCTTGCCCAAAAAGCATTAGTTATTATATCTATGGTTGTAGCCCTTCTATTGGGTTATGGCCTTTTTGCCCTGGTACTGGTTAATGGTTTTATAGGTTTTGGGATAAAAATTTACAAATTTTTTTTCCTTAAAAGAAATGAATTAATAAAAATTAATTTAAAAAATTTTGACAAACCACTTGTAAAAGAATTATTACAAATGTCAGTAATAATTTTTATCATAGCCATTGCCGACAGGTTTCTTATGACATTGCCTCCGACAATACTTGGTATTTTTTCAGGCACTCAGGAAATTGCGGTATTCGGTATTGCAAGAACTCTTGAGGGATATACATGGACAATTGCAATGGCTCTAAATGGGCTATTTCTCCCAAAATTAACAAGAATGATTACAGAAAAGTATGACGGTTGGGAGATTACAAGTTTGATGATAAATGTAGGTAGATTTCAAATACTTATAATAGGAATGATAATTACTGGAATAATTGTATTAGGTAAGTCATTTATATTATTGTGGATGGGACCAGCATTTAAGCATTCATATTTTGTGTCACTTTTAATTATAGTACCTATGATTATTACATCGACACAAGAAATTGCATCAACACTAATTCTTGTTGTAAACAAATTAAAATATAAGGCTATTTTATTTATAACAGCCTCTGTTATCAGTGTAATAATAGGCTGCATTCTTGCTCCATCACTTGGAGCTATTGGAACTGCAATGGGTATTTGCACGGCACTTTTATTAAGTCACATAATAGGAATGAATATTGTATATTCCAGAGTGCTAAAACTGGATATTACCGGATTCTTCAAATCGGTACATCTGAAAATGCTATGGCCTATGGCAGTAGCCGGTATTTTAAGCGTTTTGATCCAGAAATATTACCCGATATATTCATGGAAAACATTCATTGTTTCGGGGACATTTTTTGTTATTGTATATTCCGGATTGATGTGGATTTTCGTGATGAATTCGCTGGAAAAAGAACTGGTAAAAGGCCTGCTCAGGAAAATCCTTCCGGTTAAATAGCATAAGATTTTTGAAAAAGAAATCATTTCAGATGTAGTAAAATTTACGGAAGTTAAAAATATAAAAGTTTCACAGTGTTGCACTGAGTATAACAGAGAGTTTCACAGTGTAATATATGGTCTTAACTTTGAATACACTTTTAGGCTTCTGGTGAAATACTTTTTATAAAAAATTCTTATATTTATTTGTTAACAAATAAATACTATCAGCATGGTAAAATTGTTAAAGATTTTAACCTGGTCAAGCGGCGCGGTTGGCATCATAATGATGCTTCTTGGTGTTGTTACTGTTCTTGCCGGAGGTATATTATGGGAACACCGTTGGTCTAATTACTTCTACCCGGGTGTTGGTTTCGTGGTGCTGGGGATTTTTCTGCTCCTTGCCACTATATTGTGCAGGGAAAAGGAATAAACTGAGAAGGTTGGTGCAGTGTATAATGGAAGGTTGAGTTAATTACTCAGCTCATTTATTTGTGTGACGCTGTCACATAAATATTATTTATTTTTACCTGATGCCTAAAATACAGGTGATTCCCCCTGAGGTTCTGAAAAACCGTCATTTACTTACTTCCTGCCAGATAAGTCATGTTTTCGGATATAATATATTTCCGGAAAACTTTGATGAAAAAGTTGCGGTACTTGACTTTGTTAAAGAGTTTTTGTTGTTGGCTGATGCTTTTAACAATGCGGGCGTTGGTTTTATACCTTTGAAAGGTCCTGTTCTCTCTTACAGGTTATATGGCGATTCTGTATCACGTCATTACAGTGATCTGGATATCCTGGTCAATAGTCGGTCTGTACCTGCTGCCATAGAAGTTCTAACGTCATTAAATTACAAGGCTTATTGTCCTGAATGGCCCAGCAAGTACCAGTTACAGAAAATTCTATTAAAAAATTCAGATTCTGTTACTTTAATAAATCCTGTGAAAAGTATAAGCGTAGAATTACACTGGCGTTTGTTAAGGGCATCTGTTGTAAGTTTTTCAAGGCTTGAAGAAATTATCAATAATAATCTTTCGCAAATCAAATTTGGCGGACGTACTTTTAAAGTATTGTCCGACGAACTTGAACTTCTTTATCTGATTATTCATGGAGGTCATCACTGGTGGCGTAGATTAAAATGGCTTACGGATATAACTGTCTTTCTAAAGACCAAATCACCCGATTGGGGTCATTTCTACAGCCTTGTCAAAGAGTTAAAAGCCAGGCGGATGGTGGCACTATGTAATGCAATGCTTTCTGAATATTTTCCTGAGGATCCTTTAATTCCATCAACCTTTAAAGAAAAAAAATTCATGGTAAGGTTTTCGCAGCGGATGATAAAATCACAAGAAGAGCTAACATCAGATTTCTTTAAAAGAATTTTTCAAAGTGTCTGTTTTGAACTTATTTCTTTTCCTTCTTACAGGTATAAGTTAAGAACAATAAAAAACTATTTGTTTGTAAAGGAGTTTTTTGGGGGAAGCACACTATTTAATAGTATACCTCTTTTTTATGTTTATGGACCGATAAAACTTACATTAAAACGTCTTTTTGATTGATTTTCTTTATACAGAATTACCTGAACCAATAATAAGGGAGGGAATGTTTATCATTATCTCTTTTCAGGCGGAAAACGTTTAATATTTTTATAAGTCGCCATTCCCATGTAAGAAATCTCAACACTCAACCAATTCCGGAAATTTTTTAACTTAGCCTGCTTTTATTATGAGTGGGGACATAGTAAAAGCCTGTTAAAATGTATTGATTATGTTTGATTTTGTAGAAAGCCTGCTCAGAAACAGGTATCTTCCCCGGTGGGTCATTCTCTCATTCGACATGATGATTGTGGTGCTGGCATTCTTCCTGGCCTACAACCTTCGTTACAGCATAATGTCGCCTCCCGCTCCGGCGATGCTTATCGTTAAGCAGTCGCTTGTCGCCGCCGCAGCCTACCTCGCCGCATTCCTCATCACCCGCCCGTTCGCAGGTATAATACGCTATACCACCGCACACGACATCCAGCTTATTTTCCGCGGGGTTTTTATCGGCGCCGCACTCCTCGCTGCTGCAACCCTCATTTCACGCCGCATAAACCCTGACGCTGTTTCCAATATACCCCTTTCCATCATCTTCATCCACTGGATGGTGACGGCCTTTATCCTAAACCTGAGCAGGATTGTCATCAAATATGTTTATTATTTCATTACCCATATCGAAAGGGAACAGGTCCAGGTGATGATTTACGGCGCCGGCGACCTCGGTCAGAGCGCACAGCTCGCCATGGAACGCTCATCTTCGCCTCTCTACTCGGTGTCAGGCTTTATCGACTCAAACAGATACCTCCAGGGCAAATCAAGGTCAGGAATACCCATTTACCCGCCCGAAAAGGCGATGGAAAGGATGCTGGCGTCAAAAAATATAAGACTGGTGGTGGTGGCGGTGAAACCCGGAAGCCTCGGCAACGAGGAAGTAAAACAATTCATCTCATTCTGCATAAACAATAAAATCGAGCTGCGCATAGTGCCCCCTGTGAATGAATGGATAAACGGGTCGCTGGAGGCGCGCCAGATCCGGAAAGTGTCGATCGACGACCTCCTTGGACGCGAAGAGATCAGACTTGACACCGCAAGGATTCAGGAAGGACTTGCCGGCAAGGACATCCTCATCACCGGCGCCGCAGGCTCTATAGGCTCCGAGATTGTACGACAGCTCGCCGCATTTAAAACCGGCCGCCTGATACTGCTCGACCAGGCCGAGTCGGCCCTCTTTGACCTCCAGAACGAACTGCACAGGAAATACAACGGATCGCGTGAATTCGAAATTGTTATTGCCGATATCACAAACAAACAGAGGATAGAAAATATTTTCGGTTATTACCGTCCGCATATCGTATTTAACGCCGCCGCATACAAGCATGTACCTCTTCTCGAACAGAACATTTCCGAAGCGGTGTGTGTAAACGTAGGAGGCACAAAAACGGTCGCCGACGCCTCGGTGCGGTACGGTGTCGAAAAATTTGTGATGATCTCTTCCGACAAGGCTGTGAAACCGTCAAGCATTATGGGCGCCACAAAAAGAATTTGCGAACTCTACGTCCAGTGCCTTTCGAAAGACTCCGGCTGCCCGACCCGTTTTGTGACAACCCGCTTCGGCAATGTGCTGGGTTCGAACGGATCGGTTGAGCCCGTTTTCAGGAAACAGATCGAGAATGGCGGACCCGTCACAATTACCCATCGTGAGATGAAACGCTACTTCATGACCATCCCCGAAGCCTGCCAGCTTGTTCTTGAAGCAGGTTTCATGGGAAGGGGAGGAGAGATTTACGTGTTCGACATGGGCGAGCCGGTCGGCATTTACGACCTGGCGGTTAAAATGATTACCCTCGCCGGTCTCGAACCCGGAAGGGATATTAAGATTGTCGAAACGGGCATACGGCCGGGAGAGAAGCTCTTCGAGGAGATCCTTTCCGACAGGGAAGCCCACCTGCCTACCCACAACCCCAAGATTCTCATTGCTTCCATGAATCATATAGATCCGGCTGCACTGATACCGCGCATAGAGGAACTGATTGCAATGTGCAACCATTGTCCCGATTCGGCCCTGGTGAAAAAGATTTCAGAGCTTGTGCCGGAATATACCGGACAGCTGCTCTGAAATCCCGTAACCTGCTATCCTGTAAAGGAGCCATGAAGTTCAGGTTTCCCTTAAGTGATGTGGTAATTGAAATTTCCGGTGAAAGGAGGGAAGTAAAGACTCCTCTCTTTTCGGACGGACTTTACACCATCGGGCTGAACGAGTTTTCAATGGATGTCCCGGGGACAGGATGGTTTTATTCATGCGACGGCAGTTTTGTCTCGATCAACCCTGCGCCTGGCGCGGATAAGGAGTCGGTTGAACTCTACCTCAACGGTTCGGTCCTCGGCGCTCTGCTGCACCAGCGAGGCATAATGCCCCTGCACGGCAGCAGCTTCAGATACAACGGAGAGGTTGTAATGATTTGCGGCGATGCGGGCGCCGGCAAATCATCCGTTACGGCTCTCTTCTGCCAGAGGGGCGCTGAATTTGTTACCGATGATGTCTCTCCTGTCATCCTCCGCAACGGAAAACCTTTTATCCTCTCCCTGTCATCCTCGATAAAACTGAGGAAAGATGTCCTCGACCTGTTGGGCGCCAGCGCCTCATCCCTTCAGCCCGCCGGAGCAGGAACCGAAAAGTACCACCTCCCGGTACAGACCGGCGGCAGAAAAGAGTATAGCCCCGGCAGGATTTATATTATAACCCCCCACGACGGACCGCAGGCGGAGATTGAAGAGATAACCGGGCATGAGAAGTTTGAAGCCGTAAGGAATGAGATTTACAGGCCGGAATACCTGCAGGGTATGCCGGGAAATGACAGGCTCTTCTTTAAAACCGTCCTGGAAATATGCAATAACGCCGGCGTCTTCAGGGTGAAACGTCCGCCGGGCATTACGGCACCACGGCTGGCAGAAAGGGTGGCCGGCCATATTGATAACACCGGAACAGGTGAAGGATAATGTCTTACGGAAGTTCATGAGGCTCGGCCCGCAGGAAAAAATTATGCTTGCCGAAGCCGTTCTCCTTGTTTTTGCCGCAAAAATGGCACTGAAGGTCCTCCCTTTCAAAACAATTGTAAGACTTTCGGGCAGACGAAAAAAAGATAATGCCGTTCCCCCCGACCCCGGAAAAATCATTGGGATAAAACAGGCTCTGCGCCGTTCCGGGCGTCTCGCCTTCCGGCCCCGGCGCTGCCTTGTGCTGTGCCTCGCCGGAAAATGGATGGCCTCGGGAAAAAACATACCCTCAACCGTTCATCTCGGGGCGGCTTTCGGAGAGAACCATAAAATGATACCCCACGCGTGGCTCACTTCAGGAAACCTTGAGATCGTGCCTAAAAATGGCGATTACTTCGAACTATACAGATTCTGAGAAAAGTGCATTATATTTTCCTGATGAAATTTTTCCGCAAAAGCATTTTTTGTTTCTAAAAATATTACATTTGTATCTGGATACGATTTCCTGAATTTCAGGAAATTGTTGTTAAGTTGCTTATTATAAGCAGGTTACATGAAAAATAAAAAAGAACCAAAAAAGCCCTGGTCCCGGCCCAGAATACAGAAGCTGAAAATCAGGAGAGATACTCTCAGCGGCAGCGGCACAGGACCTGAAGGCGCCGGATGGTGGGGCCCCCCAGGCCCCCCGGGAAGAAGCTGATCAGCCTCTGGAATTGTTTTACCTAATCTTTCTATGATCTTCGGCCTCTTTGGACCGGGTGCCGGTAATCCGGATATTAATGACGCCATCCCCCTTCCTGAATGCCTCGCGGCGGATCCGGCAGAGCTTCATTATGTAACAGGACCGTCGTTCAGCGGAGGATATGTACTAAACAGAAAACTGCCATATACCGCGGAGGATTGTTTTTTTGAGGAGAAAGCCGCCGGTATCCTTGTGCTTGTATGGGGAGTTATTTTTAACAGGGATGAGATGGCCGGTAAGAGTGGCATAACGCCGAATACACCCCTGCCTGAAATTGCAGGCAGACTTTTTATTGCAGAAGGACCCGATTTTGCAAAGCGCCTGAACGGCGATTTTGTGATATTCATTTCCTCCGGAAGAAAGAATGAAGCCTTTCTCTTCAGGGATCACCTTGGCATCCGCCCGGCAGGTTATATTATATCAGGCGGAAGGCTTTGCTTTTCAACCGACATCACCGGCCTGAGCCTTCAGTTTGGTGAAGGGGATACGCCCGATCCGGAGTTCCTGACAGGTTATCTCAGGTTCTCCGACAGGAGAAGGGCGCCCGGCAGAAAGATAAAAAAGCTTCTGAACGGCACTTACCTCAGGTTCGGCCCCTCAGGGGAGGAGACGGTCAGGTACTGGTTGCCCGGGGATATACATACGGACTATTCCATAACATACAGCGATCTCATAGAAGCTATTCCTACCCTTGTCAGGAAAGTCGTAAGCATCAGGTGCGACAGCCGCTTCAGCGCCGGAGCACATCTGAGCGGCGGAATAGATTCGGGGGTGGTCGCCTCGCTCGCCAGGAGGGAATATAATTACCAGACCCGGTTTTACGGTTTTTCCTGGTCGCCGCAATCATTTCCGGCGGAGGGTGTGAGATATGACGAGAGGGAACTTGTAAGAAAGACGGGAGAACACGCCGGGATTGAACCGGTTTTTTCGGATATTTCAGCCGAAAGCTTCAGAGACCTGGTTTCCGGTTTTTATTATAACCTGGGCCATTTTTCGGAGGAGGCGGCGCTGAGGCAGGCCTCATCGCTGAAAGTGAACCTGCTCTTCAGCGGATGGGGGGGAGATGAATTCGTAAGCACCGGCCACAGGGGCATAGACATTGATCTCTTAAGGCGGCTGAAGGCAGGCGCTTACCTGAAAAGAAACAGACCTGATAACCTGAGAAGGTTTGTTTCCTCCTTCCTTTATTTTGTTATCTGTCCCGTTCTGGGCATTCCCGGCAGTGAGACAAGAAAAACCTTAAGGAATAATGCAAAATATCTGAAGAAGGAATATTCCCGGCCGGGCAGGGGGCAGGTTCGTGATTTTTATTTTCACACCTCCCGCCGGCAGATGCACCTGAGGCTGCTCCGGTTTTATCATCTCCAGGAAAGATGCGAAGCATGGGCCGTGATGGGTTTCAGGTACGGCGTTGAGTACCGCTTCCCGCTGCTTGACAGGCAGCTGGTGGAGTATATGCTTAAGGTACCCTCCGAAGCCCTCAGCTGTTCCGGGTATTTCAGGCCCCTCCTGAGGATGGCCGGGGAAGACCTTCTTCCGGAGGAGGTAAGGAAGCAGGTGAACAAAAATGACCCGGTGTACTGGAAATGGATGCAGGAGCTTCAGAGAGAGGCCGCTTC
>JARKQN010000071.1 GCA_029974835.1 Bacteroidales bacterium | reverse complement strand
ACACATAATTACCTTACACACTGAACTCAGTGTATGTAAATTGGCAGACAGAGTTGACCAGATAAAGTCTCAGATTAATCATTTTGAAATTAAAATAAACGAACTTGTCTACCGGCTATACGGGTTGACGGAGGAGGAAATTTCTATTTTAGAAATCAATTGAACCAATCCAGTCGGGCATCTTTCATTATGAGAAATAAAATATTCATAAGTCATGCAAATCCTGAAGATAATGATCAGGCCAGATGGTTAGGACTTCAGCTTATGACTATGGGTTATGAAGTATGGTGCGATGTTTTTAACCTTAAAGGAGGGGAAAAGTTCTGGAAAGAAATTGAAAATGAGATCAGACAAAATACCTGCAAGTTTCTTTATGTGCTAACAAGGAATTCCAACCAAAGAGAGGGTTGTCTGGATGAATTGGCTGTTGCCGAAGCAGTCGAAAAAACAATTGAGGACAATAGATTTATAATAGCACTTCATTATGATCAAGATCTTACATATGATGAACTGAATATAAGACTGAAAAGAAGAATAGACTTGAATTTTAAAACTGATTGGCAGCAAGGATTGAAAAACTTACTTGCTGTTTTTGAGGAAGAGCCAAAAGTAGTAATAAGTGAAAATCCAGATTTCGAAAATATAAGAAAGTATTGGAGCACGATTTATTTAAATGATAGGAAACCTGTTGAAAAGGAAGAAACATATACCTCCAACTGGTTCCCAATTTCCAGATTACCTGACATATTATACGTACATGATTTCAAAGGTTTAATTAAAAAAGGTTTTGAATGGGAAAATCTTCCATTTCCCACAATTGGGTATAAAAAGCATACTGTCACATTTGCACCTGCACCTGATTTTATTCCATTCATTCCTGGTGTCGAAAACTACAATAGCGACTTAAGTAAAAAGTACATTGTAGATGAGATTCTGCAAAATAATTATGAAGATACTAATGTTAAGAACAGAACTCTTGTCAATTTTATAAACTTCCTGATAAAGACCGGATTTGTGAAAACACTGAAAGCAAAAGGTTTATTAAGCTATGAAATGTCCGGTACAACTGCATTCTGCTATTCAAAAGATATGAATATTGATAAGATTTTCCCTTTTGGACAGCTTGTCGGAAGACTAAAAGAACGGAATTGGCATTTTGCCTATAGTGGATTCCCGGATCTGGTACACATGGTATTTGTTATAAAATCGCACATCTTACTTTCCGAGAATGGGGAAATTGTTGATTCCAAGAGGGTCCAACAATCTGGAAGAAGAAAACAAGGTTCAAACTGGTGGAATAAACACTGGAAAGAGAAATTAATGTCCGCAATTAGCATAGTTTCAGATGAAAATGGCTTAATAAAAATAAATGTTGGAAGAAGTATTGCTGTTTTCATTGAAAGTAAACCATTGGCATTCAGCAGCTATGTTAGTTATTATGATCCTGACGAATCAAGGGAAGCTTTGGATGATTTTACTGATGAGGGGGATGATGAAGTTATTTCTGAGCAGCAATCCATAGAGAATGAACAATCTCATTAAGATACCAGAACCAAAATTATTGTTTGGGTATAACCAAAAATTGGAAGATCCACGAGACGGTTTGACGATCTTTGGTCCGCTTGAACCATTACGACCATATGGTATCATAAGCGGGGTTATAAGCACCAAACAGGGACTCGAAAAGTTTAAAAAGTTTCTTAAGGAAATAGAAAGTCCAATTTATAATCGAGATAATACTTCCCGGCCATTTTTCCCAGGATTTAATTCTGTATTTAAGATGGAATGGTCCCCGGAGAAAATATATCACATTAACATTGAAAATTCAGAACTTGGAAAGTGTTTGTATTACGAAGACGTTCATGACCGTACTTATTATACCGTTTCACTTTTTGCTGATAAGATCATTTCTGCTAATAAAGATGATCACGCCGGTATTAACTTATGGGTTGTTATAGTACCAGATGAGATTTACGAATATTGCAGGCCTCAATCAACAATTAAAAAGGAACAGGTTATTATTAAAAAATCTATTTCTAAATCCCGGGCAAAGAAACTGATTAAAGAGCCATCAATATGGGAAGAAGATAATGTGGCGGCTGCACCTTACTCATATGAAGCAAATTTTCATAACCAGTTAAAAGCAAGGTTACTTAAACATACATTACCAACACAAATTATCCGTGAGAGTACTTTATCCCCACAAGACTATCTTAATTCACTGGGTTTTGTTAAAAGAGATTTTTCAAAGATCAGAGGTCATTTTGCATGGTCAATATCAACAGCAGCTTTTTATAAAACAGGAGGGAAACCATGGAAACTGGCAGATATAAGAAAAGGTGTTTGTTACGTTGGACTGGTTTTTAAAAAGGATGAAAGAAGTAGTGATCCCAGAAACGCATGCTGTGCAGCACAAATGTTTCTTGATAGTGGGGATGGTTTTGTTTTTAAAGGTGCGGTTGGACCATGGTATAATACAAAATTTGGCGATTTTCACCTAAAACCTAATCAAGCAGAAGAATTAATTAAAATGGCTATTAATACTTACAGGTCCACAGAAGGTAGCGATCCGACGGAAATATTTCTTCATGCAAAAACCAAATTTGATGAGAAAGAATGGGAGGGATTTAAAAGAGGTACTGGTGTGAAAACAAACATTGTTGGGGTAACAATAAAAGATCATGTCCCCCTCAAAATATATAGAGATAATAGCAAATTTCCGATATTAAGAGGTCTTGCCTTTATTGACACGGATCAGTCCGGATATCTTTGGACAGTTGGGTTTGTGCCTCGGCTTGACACATCACTTGCATCAGAGGTTCCAAATCCGCTATTTGTTGAAATAAATAAGGGATCTGCAGATATACAACAGGTTATGACTGATATTCTGGCGCTCACTAAACTCAATTACAATGCTTGTATATATGCAGATGGAAAACCAGTTACACTGAGGTTTGCTGATAAAGTTGGTGATATATTAACTTCTGCCCCATTAGATAAAAAAGAAGCTCCACCGCTATCTTTTAAGTACTATATATAAATCAACAGAAATAATGGATAATCCTGTAGTTAGCTATATAAGATTTCTAACTGATAATAATATCACTGCAAAGTACCGTGATATTCCTGATGAGTTTGATCATAAAGACGAATTGTTGGCCGAAATTGAACTTGAAATGGATGGAAATATGCCAGATTCAATGCGCTATTTTGAAATAAATGGAATAAGCAGTCCTGTGGATCTGGAAGAAATTCTTGAAAGCCAATTCAATTCTTTTAAAATTGCATTAATTAGTGGTGCGACAGTAAATAAATCAGGAATCAAGAGAGAAATCCATGCGCAGGTATCCAATGCAAACAAGGAATTGATACTGATAAAGCAATCAGTTGTTCCATATAAGGATATTACACTTAATTCCCTGATCGATCTTAAGATCCAGTACATTGAAAAAACCTTAAACGTTACACTTGAGGAAAATAATATAGCAGCTGATGATCTGATTAATAAGGAAGCAAGTCCTGTCCATGTTCTCAGAGTGAAAAAAGAATTTGAAAAAACTGGCTATTATATTATTCAAAAATTGCATATGGAATTAAAAAAAGCCGGTTACATAAATTGTCATTTCCGTGAATTCAAAAGACTCTTTCTTCTGCCAGGTGATAAAATGCCAGAGTGTACTCCTTCTTCAGTAATATGGCTTGCTAACTTTGCTCATTTCTCGTATTTCTTTAAATGTATTAATCGTCCGTTTTTAATTCGCTCAGTGGAACCAGGAAATTTTAAAATAGCCTTAGATTTCTTTTTTAGGTCTGTTGACGGAACTAAATTTTCTACAAGTCAGCCCAAAGACCAGGGTCATACTAATCAGGAGATTAAAAAGCGGTTTGATGCCATTATGAGAAGGACTGAATTACAAAAAAGTACGACATTTCGATAACATAATACGACATTAAATAACTATTGATAATCTTTTTTTAATACATGATAATAGCCATTTACATGGTATTATCTACCAATAAGTCGTTGTTCTAAACGACATATCCTACGACATTCTAAAAATCATCCATTTTCTTCGTAATGCACTGAATACATTTGCATTACAAACATTTATTATTAATTTAATTTTAAATAAAATGAAAAGGAATGATTTTTTTGAACAGGAAAGGCAGAAGATGATCACCATCTTCGAAAAGTACGGAAGTATCGTGCCAACTTTTACTATTCAGTACGATGATGGAACCATAGCAAGCTTTGCTACAAATTTTGACAGTGTTCTTGACAAAGAAAACTTCAATTACATCATGCGTAAATTTTGCACTGATCCAAAAGTTATCTCCAGTGTCTTTATTACAGAAGGGTGGACCTCAAAAATTGCCGAGAAGGAAAATAAACGGCCATCAGAATGTGAAGACAGAGAAGAGGTAGTTATGATGATTTATAGCGCACGTAATGACGTTCAGGAAATACATCTTTATAAGCCGGATCAAAACCGGAAGCTTGAATTTGTAATTTCGTCGGATGAATATAAAGGCAGGTTTTCAAATCCTTTTTCAGACCCATGTCTGACAGTTTCTGATAGGAAAAGGGTAACACAAGAATTCCACAATGACATGCTTGACTTATTGTGTCATGCTTATAATGAATGTCAATACATGGGATACTTATTATTCTTCCTTACTGACTCAATGGAGCCACGAACTTTCTGGCAACTGACCGAAAAAGAATGGTGTGACAGGACTTGGTTAAAACAAATGATCCGTTCAAGATGCCAGGAACTTCAGACATTAGCCTTCGTATTAGTGTTCCCTGAGGATGACAAAATTAAGGTAATATTTGAATCGAGGGAGGATCAGAAATTGCATATATACAGCATAGATCATTCAACTGATACCTTGAGATTGGATGGCACAGAGAAATACAATGGTGAGTTTTCCGGATTCTTAAAAGAAGTTGAATTTTCCATCATTCCCGCATTGAGTAGTCCCTTTCTCAATTGACTTCTGGTTAACAGAAGGTTGAATATTTTGTAAATCCTACTATTTATTTACTGTTATGATAATTGAAATATAACAAATATGCATATGAATAAAACAGAATTAACAATTGGCATGATTGGCTACAGGCCGACAATGCTTGAATCTATGAAGATCTCCTTTATAGGAGAGGTATTTGATCTTACCAATTGCGCAGTAATGCGAGAACTTATTTACGGTCACTGGACACTTGATGAACTTCACGCCTTAGCTCGAAAAACAAATCGGGATTATAAGGGTCTCACACTCCCTTATCTAAAAAAAGTTTTCGATCCTAAAAAGAGTGTCAAAAAAATACTAACAGATGGGAACAGGTTATATCGATACGAAATTCTTGGTTTTGACGACCCTGAAGACCCGACCGTATGGGAGTTTATCCCGGATGATAAAATCATTAAAGACTAAGATCATGAAAATAACGAATCCATATCATTATACAATTGAAGAGATGAAGCAAATAATTGCTGAATGGGAAGAAATGGGCCAGATAATTGATGATTACAAAGCATCAGAAGGAATCGAAGTTCTGACAGAGGAAGAATTTACAAACCTTTTTGGAGAATCATCCATATACCCAAACATATATTTTGCTGAACCTGGTGAAGGTTATGATTATGCATTTATGTCAGAATATGAGCGAGTTTTATTGGAAAACGGCATCAATCCTTTTACGGGTGATTTTTTTAACCATGATGAGTGGCCGGCATGTCATTTCATAGAAGGGGTTGATACCATTGATCCGGTGGATGTTGTTTATGACCTTTGTTGGGCTAATGCAAATTTGACATTTGAGGAGGCATTGGAGCAAGCATCCATCTTGGATAGATTTTATCTTATTATTGACGAGAATGACAATATAATTGGATCAGGATTATTTGATGCCGGTGACAATATAGAGGAGTACTTCAGGATTAATGGCTTCTATGATGATTGTGAGTTCATGAAGGTTGAAGAGCCCGACAACATCTCTTTAGGTGAATTGGAGAAATCATCAGAAGAGGAATTGGAATATTATTTATCACTGAGGACCAGGATTATAGATGTTTTTGTTGATGATGTTTCGCAAGCAATTTATTTATTGAATAATAATTGGGATGAAACAGTTTACCTTTTAAAGATCCACTGCGAAAAAGAAGACCATAAATTCCTTGTTAAGGTATCAGATGAGGAACAGAATTATTATTATCAGGTTCTACTTGAATCCGGTGAGGGCGACGGTGCCCGTACATTATTCCTGGGATCCGGTATTCATATCGAATCAATAAGTGACATAATTCAATTTTACTGTGAAACAGGATGTGCTCTGGGATTCTGGTCTGGTCGCAAAACCATTGAATCTCTGATAGATGACTATAAAATGGGTAATAAAATTTTAAACGAAAGTAAAATCGATTTGATAATTGACCTTGCCAACAAAAAATATTATGATGGAACAATCAATATGGAAGTTGAACAGGCATTAATAGTGATGTTATCAATTACACACTTTTTCAAATTTCAGATGGACTATCAGAAAGAATGGTACGACAGACACAGGAATCGGATGGACAATGAGTTGAAAGATTTTATGAAGAAGGAAAACATAACCAATTGGAAGGAAGAAATGGATTGGATTCATAAGAATGGAGCACTTCAATATCATATCTGCATACCCGATTTATTGTTGCAAACGCTATACACATTAAATGGCAGCTATTATCGAATTAATGATCGCGATTATGAATGGGAGGATAACTTTTACAAGATTTTCAATGTGATGCCATACGGAAAGGAATTTGATCTCGCAATGTTAAATTTCTTACTTATACCACTGTACAACATTACACATGGAACAAATTATATTATACAATTGGTTGAATCAAAAAATAAAAATGTAATTCATTATAAATTAATATGAAAAGCACCGGCAATTATTTTTACGTAAAAAAAACAGAACTTAAATCTGATTTTACACAAATTCCGAATGCACTTTTTTATATAAATTTATCAGCCACTGAAAAGTTAATACTGGCATACCTATTATCAAATGCCGAATCGTTCAGAATCACGATCTACCGCATTGCAAAATCAGTCGGATCAGATCACCGGACAATCAAAAAAGCATTAGAGAAGTTCCGGGCCATGAAATTGATACGCCAGGTCACTGATAAGACAATTGCTGTTAATATTAATGAGATACTAAGGCTGGCAGCGGTACCAGAGGATAAAGAATATAATAATGGAAACCTGCCTAAAAGTACAATTTTCAATGATGATTCTATTAACGGTAGTTCACCTATTAGTATTGTTACCGATATTGGTACACCTACTCATAGTAATACTCCCACTAATGTAGTAGGTCAGTTACCATTAAATAGTGGTAATACGACTACTAACATACCAGGCGAACTCCCTGATAACAATATTAACCAACAAGAAATAAAAGAAGAAAAACAAAAAGAGGTTTCTCCATCTTTTTCAGCTATTGAATTAGCTAAGGAAAGCGATGATTACTTAAAAACACCTTCCAAGTTTTTTTATGGTCATAACCAATTATTAGTTACAAAACTTTATGAAAGATATAGGGTTGAAATATCAGACAAAAAGATAACTTCAATTAAGATTTTTCAGTCCGTATTATATTATTACCTTTTAAAAATAACAAACTCCAGTACCGTTCAGGATCTGAATCAGCTACTTTCCAAAAGTAAGTTGACCTTATCACTTAATGAAATTTCCAAGACTGTCCAGTTAGTTTCGACCAAGAAGGATGTTAATGCTGATTACAAGAAAGAGGTAAATGCTGTATATGATAATCCAAGTAAAGTGAGCAATCCTGACTGATGAAAATGAAGCAAGTGAACATTTTAAGATAAAAAAGAATTTACATCAATTCCCTCATAAAGGTTGGCAGGTCATATTCAAAATAACAAATGATTTTGATGAGACTCAACAGATTATAATTTCTTCTCCCATGTTCGATTGTATGGATGGTGTTGAAGTGCACTCCACACCTGTCAGCAAGTTCTTTTTGCGTTAGTAATCCAAAATTGAACCGGAGTTCCCGGATTACAAGGCCAATCTTTTCTAATTCGACCAATTGCTTGCCGGATATCGATGATTGGCTGGATATTATATCATTTTTTTTCATATTCAATATGCCGTATATTCCAATATAAATACAGCCACATTATAATATTGATCAGCCTGTTCCATAATGACATCTAAACTACATTTAATGGTAAAATATGCTGCACTTAATGGGGTTAATGATCATCACAACATCATGGTAATACGAAGCACTCAACGCTAACCTATGATAATTTCACCATCTGAAGTATCAAAATGTACCACCAGCACAGATATTGTCGTTTATAAAATTTCAATTTTAATCAGTGGAACTTTAATGAAACCTGAATTCTTGGAATAAAATTCTTAACAATCTTCTGGCCACATGGAAAACAGGATAGTTAATCCAAAATCCTTCATATCCCTGTTATAATTATTATATACCTATAAAGAAATCTTCCAGTGATTTTATTTCAGGATATGCATCAAGTACCTTTAATAGTGTTGTCATATGAAAGTTTTTACCAGCTTCAAGATTTGCATATGAAATTCGGGGGAGGTCATTTCTAACACAGAATCGTTCAATAGATAGACCTGTGGATCTGCGTAGTTCGAGAATTTTCTTTCCAATTGCAGTCAATGTTGTCTGGTGGCGGTCAGAGATCGGATTTATACGTTCGTAAACCATTTTATGAAAAATTTAATTCAAAATTAAGAATCCAATTCTTAGATTAAAATTGTTATTGTCATAATTATAACCATATATTAATAAATATATAATTATTACCATATAATTATAACATTTTATTATCTTTGCAACATGCATGAGGAATTAAAGATATTACAGTTTAAGGTTTGTATTAATAGCGAGACATTGGAAAACTATCTTATACTGTTATTCATGTCAAATGAAAAAATAACTGGTATCAGTATTATTAAATATCCAAGTTGGTTCAGATTCTGGGATGAAAATTTTCAGTATTACCAATTTTGTCATAATTAACAGACAGGAACTGATAGTGAAAAAATGCATGAGACCAAAACATTCACTTTTGTATAAAACTGAATATTATTTCGTAATAGATTGATATACAATGATTAAAACAACGAGAATAAATAACTATGCTTCACTATTGTCGATAACTAAACAAAACTGAATATTTTATGAGTAAAAAATACAGCAAAACCACTGCAGATTATTTGACCTGGGATCAGAACCTAAATTTGATTCGTAAACTTTACGATGATAGAGAATATAAATTGTCTCTACTGATTGCAGCCGGAAGTTTCTGGGGCCTCCGGATCAGTGATATCTTAAAACTTAAGTGGAATGATATTCTTAACAAGGATGTATTTGTCCTGGTCGAGACAAAAACACAAAAGTCAAGGGAGATCCGGATTAATGCTCAACTGAAAAAGCACATAAACGAATGTTATAATCATATTAAGCCGTCCTCAAATGAGAGGCAAATTTTCCTTAGTCAGAAAAACTCAGTTTATTCTGTCCAATGGCTTAACAAAATCTTTAAATCCATTAAATCCCGATATAATTTACGTATCGGTAACTTTTCAACTCATACCTTGCGAAAGACATTTGGGAGAGAAGTGTTTTCGAAAGCTGGTACAAATGCGGAAATTGCAATCGTGCGTTTAAGCCAGTTGTTCAATCATTCTTCAGTCATGATCACACGGAGATACCTTGGAATAACACGGGATGAGTTGCTGGAAGCTTATGATTCATTAAGTTTTTAGGGTTGAGTGGTGATTAGTTACTAACTTTATCGATGATAATGTCCTAACAAAATTCTTTTCGGTTCAAGATAAATAATAGTCATATGCAATCAAGTACAAAAATCAATTGTCCGAAATGTGGGCACGAATTCAATGTTGAGGATGTCTTAGCTCACCAAATAGAAGAAAAGTATCGTGAAGAAATGAATATCAGCATCACAAAGATTCAGGAAGAATACGCACAGAAAGAAGATGCTATAAAACAAAAAGAATCCGATATCAAACAGCAGTTGGCCAATATCGATCAATTGGTTTCCGAAAAACTGAAGTCAGTATCTGAAAAGACAACAAAGCAATTGAAAAACCAGTTTGAACAACAGTACGAGCAACAAATAAAAACTCTCATGGAAGAAGCTGAGTCTGCAAAAAAGCAGGTATCAGATTTGAAAACGGCAAAAATTGAAAATGAGCAACTGAAAAGAAAATTGAAAGAACAAGAACAGGATTTGTCATTAAAATTCGAGCAAACTCTCACAGAAAAACTACAAAAAGAATCGGAAACAATACAAAAGCGGGAAACGGAAAGGGTCGAACTGAAACTAAAGGAACGGGATGAATTGATCAATTCACTGAAAAAGCAGGTTGAGGAAATGGGTCGAAAAGCAGATCAGGGTTCAATGCAAATGCAAGGTGAGATTCAGGAACTTGCAATCGAAGAGATTCTCCGTAATCTCTTTCCAATCGATTTAATTGAGGAGGTTGGCAAGGGAGTACGAGGTGCTGATACAATTCACACTGTCCGCAATAGATATGGGTCTGACTGCGGTAAAATACTTTACGAAAGTAAGCGAACCAAGTCTTTTGTACCGGATTGGATTCCCAAATTAAAATCAGATGCTTTAACTGTCAAAGCTGATGTACTTGTAATAATTACAGAAGCATTGCCTGAAGGGATTGAAAAAATTGGCCAGAAGGATGGGGTTTGGATTTGCTCGTTTTTTGATTTCAAGGGTCTGGTTATTGTACTCAGGGAAAGTCTTATAAAGATCGCAGAGGCATTTTCTTCACAGACCAATAAAGGTGAGAAAATGCAAATGCTTTACGATTACCTGACAAGCAATGAATTTATGTTGCAGATAAGCGCTATTGTCGAAGGTTTTTCAGATCTTCAGGATAGTTACATCAGGGAGAAACGTGCAATGGAACGTATTTGGAAAGAGCGTGAAAAGCAACTTCAGAAAGTACTACTCAATACAAATCATTTTATAGGATCAGTTAAAGGTATTTCGGGTTCATCAATACCATTAAAGGAAATTGGAGCTAAGGATGATGTTCTTGAATTGCCTGAAAATGAAATGAACTAATTGCTGAATTCGAACTCGACCTCTTGATTAATTTCACGCCACAATCTTCTGGACATTCTCTCATCAAACTCCCTGTTATCAAGAATCTTCCAGATAGCATTTGTCCCCTTCATTAGGGTATGTCGAACAGTAATTGTCTGGTTCTTTGAAAAGAAAAATAAGTTGAAGTATAAATATCCTCGTTCGAAATGGATATCTGTAAGACGTACAATATCAACCTGTTCATTATCCTCATATGTATAAATGTGATTCAGTTTTACCACCTGACCTATAGTGCATATGCAGTCACTTTTAATATAGTACCATGAAGAAATGAAATGACAACCAAGTTTTAGAAACAAAGCTTTTAACTTCATTCTTAAACATAGGATAAAGAATTGTACTTTGTAGTGTAATGTCCTCATAATTATCAACTTTGGTGTATCCCCGGGTTCCCCTACCCCCTGGACACCCCCTATATGTAACCTGGGGGTGCTGCAAAGAGTTATTCTGCCGGCAATTAATTTTTCATTTAATATAAATACCAGGATATTTCGGATCTGACCATGAAATCAAAGGCAAAAAAAATTCCAGAAAATAAAATAAGTTGGCCAAAATTGACTTTTGAAAATTTTTTATAAAAAATTATAATATGTCAGCTAACCAACATTATTATAATTCTTTAAGCTATTGCTTATCTTTATATTCCGTAAATATATCTTTTAATGATCGGTATTTATTGCAGGATTAGCAAACACAAAGAAAAAGGAAAGGATGTTTCAATTGAAACGCAGTTGCAGGCTGGCATTGCTTTTGCAAAAACAGAAGGTATTGAATTTAAATCTTTCGTGGATGAAGGTATTAGCGGGACAAAAGATGAAATAAAGGATCGTCCTGAATTTGCTTTAATGCTGGATTCAATCAAAAAAGGCTTAATTACAAAGGTTTTTTGCTTTGATCAATCAAGAATTGAACGTAATAACAGGATCTGGAATTTGTTTACTTATACAATGATCAAGTATCATTGCCAGTACTACCCGGGTGGCAAATTTCTTGATCTTGATATTCCTGAAAACAAATTATTTACAGGCATTCTGTCATTAACAAATGAGTTTTATGCTACTTTGACAGGCCAGAAGGTTAAGTTAGCACATACTGCCAATGCACAAAGAGGCAAGTTTCACGGATTAACAGCATATGGGTATACAAGAGATGAAAATGGGTATCTCCAAATAAGAGAAGATCAGGCCGAAATTGTCAGAAGAATATTTAAATTGTCTGAAGAAGGCATTGGAGTGTACACAATTGCCCGGCAACTTAATGCTGACGGAGTACCTACAAAATTCAATTATTATGATGGAACATTTAAACGCAAGGATAATTACACAAATCAAATTACCAGTCACAACAAGAGTGATGTGCGATGGCGTGGAAATGTGGTGCACCTTCTCTTAAAGAATACCATTTATAAAGGTTCTCGCAAGTGGAACAATGGTTTAAATGAAACCAAAGTTCCAGCAATTATTGATGAAATCACCTGGGATCGGGTAAATGCAAACTTAAAATTGAATAAGAAAAATGTTGGGAAAAGGGATGAATATCATTATCTACTTAATGGTTTGGTGTTTTGTGGAACGTGTGGAAAAGAATACAGAGGTAAGAAAAGATTGAAAGGCCGGGATAACGCATACAAATGCAAAAGCAAGATGCGTAATGCTCAGTCTTGCACTTCACGGGCATTGAGTATACCAAAGTTGGAAACATTTATTATAAAACACCTATTCCTCTCGAAAGATTTGGAAGAATATCTTTCAGGGTTATCAGGCGATAAAAAAGATATTGATGGTATTACAACCAAGCTTTCCTCACTGTGTATGGAAAATGAGCGGAATAAAGCAATTGAAAAGAAAGCTTACGATCGTTTGTTGGATCCCGATTTTTCCGATGATGAAATCATAAAAGAACGATTAAAGACTGTAAAAAAGAAAATTCAGGACAACGATATCGCTATAACTGAATTGGAAAACAGGTTAATCGAAAGAGATCAGAAAAACCGAACAAAACGGATTAAAAATACAATTGGTAAGTATAAACTTACTACTGGTTTTGATGAAACAAAGGAATTGGTACACTCATTGATTAAAAAAATTACTATCCAGCACAATAATAAACCTGACTCCAGGGGTGGTTATTTCTTGATAAAAATTGAATACAGAGGATTTGAAGAAAGTATAATGTTTATGACCGATTGGGCTGCATTAAAATGGTATCAGGTTGGTTATTACAGGTCACGAGCAATAACAAAAGAAGATTTGCAAGACGATGTTGATCTACTGAAGTACTTTATTAAAGCCAGTGGTAAGAAAATTCAGGTGCCAAAAGATTTTGTGGGATTTGAAGCCTATGGAGGAGGTAAAGGGGAGTCAATTATTGAACTGAACCCGGATGAATTAATATATTTCGATTAAATGCTACCTTAATTATCCGAATGAATATAAAGAGCCGCTTGCCGGCCGCGCCTTTTTCCACATCGGCAAAATGTTTTGTGGTACGGCACTGATGTGGCAGATTGAAAAAATACTGTCTGAAATTAGTCAGTCCGGGGACAATATCTCCGCTGCTCCCGGCACCTGTGCTTATGAGCTCCTCCATACTATTGAAATTCATATAAATATTTCGAAGGGCTTTAAAAAAGAACCCGCAGTCGTGTCCGTTAAAGGTCCGGTGTACAAATCCTGAAGCTTTTTGCATGGTGCCGTCCGTTGCATTCATGATAAAGTCATACGGAGCATCTCCCATGATCTCCATCAGCCTGACTGCAGATTTAAGAATCAGATCGCGCCGTCCCCATGCAATTGTGGCTGTAAGAAACCCGGCTATCTCCCTGTCCTGGCTGGTGGTATAACGATGAGGTATAGACACAGGGTCATGTTCAATGAATGAAGGGTTGTTGTACAGGAGGTATTTCTCATCGAGAAATTCCTTTAACTCCGTAGCAGGTATACCTTTAAACTTTTTCCTGGCTGCCATCTACAATTAATCCGTCTTTCAGCTGGATGATTCTGTCGGAGAGAGAAGCAAGCTGTCTGTCGTGAGTAACAATAATGAATGTATGACCGAATGTATCGCGAAGGGAAAAAAACAATCTGTGAAGGCCGGTTTTGTTTTCAGTGTCAAGGTTACCGGAGGGTTCATCGGCAAGTATCACCGAGGGGTTGTTTACCAGGGCTCTTGCCACAGCCACCCTCTGTTGCTCTCCGCCGCTGAGTTCTGAAGGTTTATGATTGGCCCTGTCGGTCATCTTCAGGAATTCAAGCAGTTCCCTGGCTCTTTTCTCAGCCTCATACTTTCCCTTTCCGGCTATATATGCCGGAATGCATATATTTTCGAGGGCGGTGAATTCCGGAAGAAGCTGGTGGAACTGAAAAACAAAACCGATGTTCCTGTTCCGGAAACCAGCCAGTTGTTTTCCCCTCAGTTTGCCTGTTTCTGTTTCGTTATAAAAAACCGAACCGGAGTCGGGCCTGTCGAGCGTTCCAAGTATCTGAAGCAATGTCGTTTTCCCGGCCCCGCTTGCACCGGCTATTGCAACTATTTCCCTGTCGCTGACTTCCAGATTTACTCCTTTGAGAACTTTAAGAGTACCATATGATTTTGTTATGCCGGTCGCCCTTATCATCTGGCAGTTTCTTATTTCTTGTCTGGTTCCGGTTTTGACACACCTGTCCCGGTATCTGAGCCAAATCTCAGTCCGTATACAAATTGCGGTTTATATCATCAACATCTTCCTGCAGGGATCCTGCCGCCTCGTCTATCTCCTTTTTTAAGGGTTCGGCAGATTCTTCTATTTCCGATGTTATAGAATCAGAAATGTCATTCATTTCATTCTCCACCGAGGTCTGAATGTCGGATATTTCATTTCTCACCTCTCTGGTGCTCTCTTCTATTTCCTTCTTAATGTCTTCAGTTGCCTTTCTGAAATCGCGCATGCCTTTTCCAATTCCTTTTGCAATTTCAGGTAGTTTATCAGCTCCGAATAAAAGGAGAACCACCAGAAGAATAATAAAAATTTCCTGCCCGCTTATGAATAACAGAGTACCCATTTTACATCATACATCAGCATGCAAAATTATAAAGTTTATCCGAATCACCATTGCGGTTCATGTACATAATGGAGAATAACTGAAGGCTTGTTTCGTTTGGGAAATACCTTACCGGGGAAAATATAAAACTGGGTTGACGGGAAAGGATTAAAGAATAACTTTGCATGGAATTAAATAAAGGGTAAATGCACATGGCCGACACATCTCAGGTGAACAGTATATTTGAACTGTTGATGAAGGGTGGAATAATTATGATACCCATTATACTGCTTTCATTCATAAGTATTTACATATTTATTGAGAGATATATTTATATAAAGAAATCTGCCGCGCCGCGAAATTCGCTCGTGAACAAAATACTTTCAGAGGCAGCCGGGAGAAGGTACGAAAGCGCGCTTGCCGATGCAAGAAAAGACTCATCAGCGTTCGGCAGGATATTTGAGAACGGGTTGATTCATGCAGGTAAGCCTGCAAAGGAGGTTGAGGGCTATATGGAATCTGCAGCCAATCTGGAGATAGCTCTTATGGAGAAAGATATGGGCTATCTGGGGATAATAGCTGGTGTTGCCCCGATGCTTGGTTTTATCGGGACGATAGCCGGTGTTATAAAGATATTTTACAACATTTCCCTTGCCGACAATATCAGTATAGGCATAATAGCCGGGGGCCTTTACCAGAAGATGATATGCAGCGGGGTCGGGCTGATAGTCGGAGTTATTGCGTACTCGGCCTATCATTACCTTCAGATGATGATCGACCGGTTTACCGTTAAGCTGCAAAGGGATGTCAGTGAATTTCTAAAGACCCTCTGATATGAATCTGCGAAGGACAAAACATTTTAAGCCTGAGGTAAGCACTTCATCGCTGAACGATATAATGTTCTTTCTCCTTCTGTTTTTTCTTATCGTATCCACACTTGCCAATCCTAATGTCATTAAGCTTCTCCTTCCGTCTTCGGATGCGGCTCAGAATATAAACAAACAGCAGGTTACCATTTCCGTAACAGAAGACAGGCAATACTTTATCGACAATACACCCGTAGCACCCGGAGAACTGGAATCTGTTCTCTGGTCAAGAATTAAAAACATCCAGGAACCAACTGTGGTTCTTCGTTTTGCACATAACCTTACCGTTCAGGACCTTGTGGATGTTATGGAAACCGGTACCAGGCTCAAGGTAAAAATGGTCCTGGCCACAACAAAAAAGGAGAGTCGTTGACTCTCCTTTTGTAAAAAGTAAAAAGTATATTTTTCAAATTATTCAGGCAGTGCCTGTTTTATCCTGGCAGGAGTGGTATCATACATAAGTGAGGCAGCGACAAAGATTGATGAGTATGTACCGACCAGGATACCAATCATAAGAGCGAATATAAAGCCTCTTATCACTGCTCCTCCGAAGATAAATATGGCAATAACGGTAAGAAGTGTTGTCAGCGATGTGTTAATAGTACGGCTCAGTGTTGCATTCATGGCCAGATTCAGAACATCCCTGAGCGGACGTTTCCTGTAGATGGGAAGATACTCTCTCATCCTGTCGAAAACTATCACCGTGTCGTTTACAGAATAGCCGATCACGGTCAGAATTGCGGCAATGAATGCCTGGTCAATTTCCATACTGAAGGGCATTATTCCCCAAAACAGAGAATAGATGCTTATGACAAACAGTGTATCATGAAACAGTGATGCCACCGCTCCGAAACCATACTGCCAGTTCCTGAACCGGAGAAATATATAAAAGAATATTATAATAAGCGCTATACCAACCGAATATACGGCTTTAATCTTAATATCGCTTGCAATGGTCGGCCCGATTGTTTCAGAACTTTTCCTGTATTGTGAAAGCCATTCATCTCTTCCGAGTGAACCGCCCGTCATATCTTTAAGACCGTTATAAAGCAGAGTCTCAACCTCATCCTCGACGCCGGTCTGGTTTATTTTATATTTCGTGGTAATCTTAACCTGGTCTTCGCTTCCGAAAGTAACTACCTGTGGCATTTCCCCGAATACAACCGAAAGCCTGCCGGCCACATCAGCTGTTTTCACGGGCTGATCAAATCTGATAATATATGTTCTTCCTCCTGTAAAATCAATTCCCAGGTTCAGGCCTCTGACGAAAAGTGAACCGATTCCAAGAACAGTTACTGCGATGGAAAAGGCATAAAAATATTTTCTCATTCCCAGAAAATCTATTTTGGTATTTTTCAGCAGGTTGGCTGTGGCCGGCACTGAGAAAGTAAGATTGGCATTGCGTTTAAGCCTTGCCTCAAAAATAAGCCTGGTAATGAAAATAGCAGTAAAGAGTGATGTGAGAATACCTATCACAAGTGTTGTGGCAAACCCTCTGATGGGGCCGGTACCGAAAACGTAAAGTACAATACCCGTAAGAAGTGTGGTAACGTTTGAGTCGATAATTGCCGAATATGCCCGTTTGTAACCGTCAGCAATGGCCAGCTTTATTCCTTTTCCGGCCCTCAGTTCTTCCCTCACACGTTCATAAATAAGAACGTTGGCATCAACAGCCATACCCATTGTAAGAACAATACCTGCAATACCCGGGAGTGTAAGAACAGCATTCAGTGAAGCAAGAACACCGAACATAAGGAAGACGTTGCCCAGAAGGGCCACATCTGATATCAACCCGGCTTTCCGGCTGTAATAGAATATCATGTAGACAAGTACCAGCATGAACGCAATTGCGAAGGAAGTAAAGCCTGATTTTATGGCTTCCTTTCCGAGCGTGGGGCCTACAACGGTATCAGACACTATTCTGGCCGGAGCAGGAAGCTTTCCGGATAAAAGAATATTTGAAAGGTCCTGAGCCTCCTCAAGAGTAAAATCACCTGTTATTTCTGAATTTCCACCTGTGATCTCTACCGCAACGCGGGGATATGAGCGCACATATCCGTCAAGCACGACAGCAATGCACCTGTTCAGGTTTTCGCGGGTTAGCCTGGCCCAGGTCTTTGCCCCTTCTGCGTTCATTACCATGTCGACCTTTATATCAGAAGAGATCACACCTGAGGAAGGTCTGGCGGCGGTAATCACGCTTCCGTCGAGCGGGGGCCTTCCGTCGCGTGTTGTGACCTTAATGGCATGCAGTTCATAAAATGTTTTTGAATTGTCATATTTATAAGGATTCTGGCTCCAGAAGAACCTGACATCACGTGGAAAGAGTGCGCGTATCTGGTTCATTTTGAGATATGCATTTACTTTTGCAGTATCCCTGAAGCTTGCCATACCGATCAGGCTGCCCGGCAGAGGGTTTCCCTGCTGATCGACGTGAGGGCGGAGGATTCCAAATAGCGGGTTCTGTGCGGTAAACTGCTCAAGGCTCTCGGCTTCGGCAGCACTGGTAGTGTCTTTTTTAATAAGATTCAGAAGGTCCTGTTCACCGGCAACTGTATCCACTCCCGCTTTCGCCTGTCCGGCAACAGCTTTCACCGAATCGGCGCTTTTCTTCATGTTTGCCTCTATTTCCCTGAGCAGATCATTTGCCTGTGCCAGGTAGCCGATAATCTCGCTGTTTTCGTAGGTCTCCCAGAATTCAAGACTGGCTGTCCCGGAAAGAAGCTCGCGAACCCTCTGGGGGTTGTTTACGCCCGGGAGCTCAATCAGAATTCTTCCCTTGGTTGAAAGCTGTGTAATATTTGGCTGTGTAACGCCAAAACGGTCAATCCTCGTGCGAAGAATATTAAATGCATTGTTAATGGCATTATCGACTTCCTTCTCAAGGACTTTTATAACATCCTCATTGGTTGAGTTAAAGTTTATTTTGTCTTTCAGCTCCACTGTGCCGAAAATTGAAGCGAGCCTTGCCTGCGGATCTATTTCACTGAAAGCATTTGAGAAAAGAGTCAGGAAATCACCCTGTGTCTGCAGGTGTCTCTGCCTGGCCCTTGAAAGAGCTTCATTAAATGTCTTATCAGGGTTGTAATTTGACATTGCCCTGAGTATGTCTTCAACGGAAACTTCAAGGATTACGTTCATTCCTCCCTTAAGGTCAAGGCCAAGGTTCAGTTCCTTTTTAAGACATTCCTTAAAAGTATTACCCAGGAAGCTCCACTGGTCTTTTGTGAGAGTTGACATTGAATCGATGTAGGCAATCTCCTTTTCAAGGTTTCCCATTGCATACTTCCTGGCATCGCTTTTAACCTTGTAGGTTGCAGCTGTAAATGACAACTGGTAAACAGATACCACGGCAAGGGTTACTGCCAGGACAATAATAGCGCCTTTATTCTGCATTTGTCGTTATTTTTGATACGGTTATACTAAATCGTTTCGTTCAACGAGGCGCAAAGTTAAATAAAATTGGGTAATACCCAACGGTCAACGGGTATAATTAAATGTCAGATACCTGACGGTGTCTAATAGAGCACTTTTTCGAAGTCGGTTTCGATGGGCTTGCGGTTGATGAAATCGTACAATGTAAGGGCTCTGATATTATAGAAATATGACCAGTATGCCTGGAGCGCCTGTATATATGCCCTCCTGTTGGTATCTTTCCTTGAATCAGCGTCGTTCAGATCAAGTACAGATATTTTACCTATAAGAAATCGTGCCTTCGTAACTTCGTAACGTCTTGTGGCAACAGTGTCTGATTTTGCCGCTATCCTGACCTGGTCGCTCTGAAGATTGAACTGTGCGACATCAAGGAACAGGTTTTGCTGGAAATTCGACATGTTCTGTTTTTCCTGCACTTCTGCAAGTTCAAGGCTCGATTTTGCCATAAGATATTTCCCTCTTGCCTGACCCCAGTCGAGAATAGGTAATGTAAGTCCGATTCTAACCCTCTGTGAATTACTAAGGTTTTCATACGCCATCAGGAAATCCGTGTTCTGCTGGTTAAACCCGACTGATGCCGTCATGGTCGCTGTAACGCCCCTCTGGTTGCGTGCCTGTGCAAGACTGCTCCGTGCATTGAGAGTATTTACCCTCTGGTTTATGATATCAGGGTTATTCGCCAGCGCAAGGTTAAGAACCTCCTGTAAATCTACCTGAAGGTTTGGTATTTCGTTGGGTATTATCAGTTCTATTTCCACATTCTCGTTGAAACCGAGGAATGATGCCAGACGGATCTGTCTGTCTCTCAGATTCATATCAGCCTGTTTTCTGGCTGTTTCGGCATTAAGGAAGGATAGCTGCATTTGCAGAAGATCGTCTTCGGCAATGGTTCCAAGCTGGTATCTTCCCTGGGCTATTCTGTAAAGAGTATCGGCATTGGAATAGTTCATCTCGGCTATCTGTTTGTTTATCTGGGCCAGGGCAAGGCTGAAAAAGTTCTGAACAGCTGTCCCGTGTACTTCCTCAATAGTGTTCAGGAAGTCTTTCTTCGCCATTTCATATCTCAGAGGTTCTATTTTAGCCTGCCATTTCAGCGTGTTGTACCTTCTGATAGGCTGATTAATATTTATGGAAACAGGATTTGTAATATAGTTAACAGGGAGCTTTTTCTCAATATCCTTGTACAGAGTAAGGTCGGAACTCAGTGAGATTGTTGTTCCCAAAGGCCCTATAGCCTGTGAAAGAGCAAGAGTACCTGTTGTACTTACAGTACTTTTTGCCCTGTAAACATACTGGTCGGTCACGGAGTTGTAAACTTTTTCCAGTCCGTTACTGAAATCAGGTATGGTACCTGTAAGAGTAAGAGAAGGAAGGTACTGGGCTCTGAAGGACCTGTATTGCCAGTAACTTGCACGGAATCTGTGCTTTGCCATCAAAGCCGAAGGAGACTGCTCTTCCGAAAGCTTTATCACTTCATCAAGTGTAAGTACTTTTTTTACCGACTGTGCTTCAGAGTTCTGTATCTGTAAAAGTGAAGCTGAAATAATTGAAACAATTATTGCAAAATTTCTTTTCATACCTTTTTTTATTCGTATCTGAGTGATTCAATAGGATCTTTTTCCGATGCTCTTTTTGCAGGTGAGTAACCGAAGATTACTCCGACGGCAGCTGATACTCCGAAGGCGATAAAAACGGAGAAGAATGAGACTATTGTCATAATGCCTGCAATTTTCTCTATCAGCTTGGCCATTATTATGCCGAAGAATATACCGATGAATCCGCCTGTTATGCTTATAAGAACGGCTTCTGACAGGAACTGAACAACGATGTCCATTTTCTTGGCGCCAATTGCCATACGCGTTCCTATTTCCTTTATGCGTTCCATAACTGAGGCAAACATGATATTCATGATGCCTATGCCGCCTACTATCAGGGAAATGCTTGCTATTGCACCAAGTACTATATTGAAAATATCCTTTGTTCTCTGCTGCTGTTTAAGGAGCAGTTCGGGAACGGTTATTTCAAAATCCTTTACTCCCGAATGGCGGCGGGTCAGCATCCGGCTGAGAACTTCTGTTGTCGTATTCAGCTGTTCGGTCTCCTGCACCTGCACCACAATTCTGTCGAGCTGATTATAGTTTGTTTCCTGCTGTGTATTTGCATCGGAGGAGCTCACAATAACACGGGCCATACCCATTCCCATTCCGCCTCCGAACATCTGGATTGAAGTTGATACTTCGGAAGCAAGTTTTGTATTTACAAGGGCCCGGTTCTGGAACCTCATTAGCATGGTCTGGATGGGAATATAAATATTATCGTTGTAAACATTCACTCCCTTTTCCTCAAATCCCGTGAGAGATACATTTGTTTTCTGAAGCACACCTATTACCTTCAGCCAGATACCATTAAACTTAATATACTGTCCAATGGGATCTATTTTGCTGAAAAATTTTGATCTTATATTGGCTCCGATGATACAAACCTGAACTCCGTTCTCATCCTGGAATTTGTTAAACACCGTTCCGGAGACAAGAGGAAGGTTATAGAGGTAAAAATAGTCGTTTGAAACGCCCACCAGTTTTGCTGTATGTTTCACGCCGTTCAGTATGGCGGTTGAGTTAAAGGATATTTCCGGGCTGATTCTCTTTACCGAAGGCACGTTTTCCTTAATAGCCTCCACATCGAGCATGTTAAGTCCGCGCGAGAACTTCCTCTGCTGTTTCTCACCCTCTTCCGACGAAGATGCGCTTTTATCGGGAATGATGGGGTTTATAAGAATATTATTTACACCCACCATTTTCATTTGCTCCAGTATCTCCTGTTTGGCCCCCCTGCCAATTGCAAGCATGGCAATTACCGCTGCCACACCGAAGATGATTCCGAGGGCGGTCAGTATTGATTTCAGCTTGTTTGAGATAATTGATTCAACAGCTATCTCAATATCGTGAAAATATCTTAGGATAAATCTGAACATCTCTATTATTTATTAAATTTTTTCGGCTACAGGACGGTATACCGGATTACATATTGTTTCCGCCCTCCTGCATTCTCTGGGTGTTCATTCTTCTTCTTGCCGAGGTATCACGCATTCCGCCGGCTCCGCCCTGCGAGTTCCTGAATTCCTCCATCCTGCGTCTCATGGCTGCGGTATCGCGTACGCCGGCACCTCCGGGCATCATACCTGCACCACCCTGGAAGTTACCACCTCCGGGGAAATTACCTCCTCCGAAGTTCTGGAATTGTCCTCTCATTCCGGCTGCTCCGCCACCCATCATTCTCTGTCTGCGTTCAGCTGCCCTGGCGGCCTCTTCCCTGATGCGTCTTTCCTCCTCCTGTTTCAGTCTCTCACGTTCTCTGATCAATGGTATAAGTTCCTCACCGGCAAGTGAAAATTTTTCGGGTTTCTCAGGCGTGCTGAGGTAAAGAAGTGTACCCGGTTCAATTCCTTTCTCAACCACAACGTCATTCTCATTTGATTCACCAAGCAGCACTATCTGTTTCTTGCCTGATTTTGTATAAACGAACGGTATGCTGTCCTGGCCTGTCTGGACACATTCGAGTGGCACGTAAATTACATCGTTAATTGTCTTGGTGACAATTTTATTACCGGTTGTCATGGCCGGACGAAGAATAGGATCTGAACCATCAACCTTAATAAGAACTTCGAACACTTTTGCATCAGCATTGGGAAGTTGTTCTCCGATGTTTGCCACTGATATTACCGAACCTGTATAGGATTTGTCGGGGAAGGCATCAACAATAATATCCACTTTCTGGCCTGCCTTTACCTTGCTGACGTCGATTTCGTTTACATATGTTTTTGAAATCATCGACGACATGTCGGGAAGTGTAGCGATGGCGTTGTCGAAAGGACTTATTGAAGATCCCGTTTTTCTTTTTGCTCCGGTCCTGTCTCTTTTATAAATCACCATTCCGTCGGCCGGCGCCTTGATGATGAAACTGCTAAGAAGTTTCTGAAGGTCTGCAACTTTTTGTCTTTGCTCATTAAGCTGTCTTCTTGTATTAAGAATATTTGCCCTGGTTTGTTCAACCCTGAGGTTATAGCTGCGTTTTGCCTGTTCAAGCGAACGTTCAGCCTTGTCAAGGTTTATTTCGGCCTGCCTTATTGTGGCAGGTGGCTCATATTTTGACTGCTCGAGGGTAATACGGGCTTCCTCAACCGAATATGTGAGGTTTTTGATATTATCCCTCAGGTTGGTCAGGGTAACCGCAGTATCGAGCATGGCTGTCTCAAGGTTGGTTTCGTATGTTGCGAGCCTCTCCATTTCATCTTTAAGTGTATTATCAAAAGAGGTTCTGTCAAGTGTGGCAACATAGTCGCCCTCTTTAACCAGAGTACCTTCCGGTACAAGGTCCTGAATTTTTATTTCCATCGACCTGATATTTCTTGACTGGGCAATTTCAGGCCCCCTGATATCAAGCGAATTTTCTGCCTGCAATTCCCCGGTAGTATATACAATTATGTCGAACTGCCCTTTTTTAGCTTCACCATATAAGACACTTATGTCGCTTTTCTTTGAAACCCTGCCGATAATGATCAGAGCCGCTACGACAATTACTACTGCAATTCCTGAGATAATTAACGTTTTTTTCATATTATTTTGCTTAAAATCTGTTCCTTAAAAATCCAGCCACGAAAGTATTAAAATTCCTTTGGCTGAAAGATTGTTTAACAATAATTAACAACGGTTTAAATATTTCATCAGCCATTTAGACACTTAAAATGACCTTTTTATTCCCGGCCATTAAAAACGCAGCAGTTTAATTAAATATTTTTAACGATTTGAATCATCCTCCGGCTTAGTATTTCTGCCTTTTCGGATGTGGCTGCTTCTGCATAAACTCTTATAATCGGTTCGGTATTTGACGACCTTGCATGAATCCACCAGTCTGATCCTTCGATGAGAAGGCCGTCGCGCCGGTCGGTAACGGCATTAATGAACTCCCTGCGGGCAATTTCCGACAGTTTATCGAAGTCAATGGATTTTTCAATCTGAATTTTATTTTTGGATATAAAAAATTCAGGATAGCTTTTTCTAAGCTCTCTGCAACCTGTGCCCTTACCTGCCAGCAGTGATAGGAACAGTGCTATTCCTGCAAGTGCATCCCTTCCGTAATGTGCTTCGGGATAAATGACCCCACCGTTGCCCTCTCCGCCAATGACTGCATTTCGTCTTTTCATCTCTTCAACGACGTTTATTTCGCCTACCGGTGAAGTAAAATGCCTGCCTCCGTATTTTTCGGCAACGACCTTCAATGCACGGGTGGATGACATGTTTGAAACCGTATTGCCCGGATTTTTTGAAAGGATATAATCAGCCACTGCAACAAGTGTGTATTCCTCGCCAAACATTGTTCCGTCTTCGCAGATAATTGCCAGCCTGTCAACATCGGGATCAACAACTATTCCAAGGTCGGCCTTCTCAGTAACCACTTTTTCTGAAATCTCCGAAAGATTTTCAGGAAGCGGTTCAGGGTTATGTGCAAAATTGCCGTCGGGGGTTGCATTAATCAGAATAACATCGCTTACTCCCATTTTATAGAGCAGCGGCGGAATAACAAGGGCTCCGACTGAATTAATGCAGTCTGCAACAATCCGGAAATTCCTGCGGGCAACAGCATCCCTGTTAACGGCATCAAGCGAGAGAATCATATCAATATGCCGCTCGCTCCAGCTGAGGTCGGTGAAAATATTACCCTGGTCTTTATGTATAGCATAGGAAATAATACCTGATGATGCAAGTGAAAGGAGTTCTTCACCTTCTGAGGATGACAGGAATTCACCCCTGTTGTTGAGCAGCTTCAGAGCGTTCCATTCGGCCGGGTTATGACTGGCGGTAATTATAATGCCGCCTGCCGATCCCGAACCTGTTACCGCAACTTCGACTGTTGGCGTTGTAGCCAGTCCGGTATCAATAACATCTATTCCCATGGCAACAAGAGTGTTGTTGACCAGGCAAGAAACCACAGGCCCGGAGGTACGGCTGTCGCGCCCGGTAACAACGGAAATTCTCCTGCCCTGGTTCTTTTGCTGAAGCCAGAATCCGAAGGCAGAGGTAAACTTCACAATATCGTCAGGCGTGAGATTCTCTCCGGGCCTGCCTCCTATTGTTCCCCGGATACCCGAAATTGATTTTATAAGTGTCACTTATGCTGAAATTACAGCCTGTAAAAATGCAAAAAAATCCTTTCGGGTAATCTCGCCAATTAATAGTAAATTTGCAGGCTGCCTTTCAAAGGACTGACAGAAAGGAGATAGATGATGTTATGGAAAGAAAGAACAAGCCCGGGAAAATGAATGTTAAGAAAGGAGAGGCGCCCGGTTCAGGAATAAGACTGAACAGGTTTATTGCCTCAAGCGGCGTATGTTCGCGCCGGGAAGCCGACGAGCTTATTCTAAAGGGTCTGATTTCAGTTAACGGAAAGGTAGTCAAAGAACTTGGATACAGAATAAGCAGTAATGATGAAATTAAATTCAGAAACAGAAAACTGTCACCCGAGAAAAAAGTATACATACTTATGAACAAGCCCAAAGACTTTGTGACCACCACCTCCGATCCCCATGCGGAAAAGACCGTGATGGATCTCATCGGCGATAAGGCGGGGGTAAGGCTTTATCCGGTCGGAAGGCTTGACAAGAACACCACAGGTGTTCTTCTTCTTACCAATGACGGGGAACTTGCAAAAAAACTAACACATCCCAGATATCAGAGAAAAAAAGTCTATCATGTATTCCTCGACAGGGATGTTACACGAACAGACCTGGAAACTCTGGTCACCGGTATCGATCTTGAAGGAGAGTTGGTGGCTGCCGATTCAGCCGCCTACGCTGCAGGTGATGACAAATCACAGGTGGGCATAGAAATTCATTCCGGTCAGAACCACGTAATAAAGAGAATGTTCGAGAGCCTTGGTTATAAGGTGAAAAAGCTCGACAGGGTCTATTTCGCAGGTCTTACAAAACGAAACCTTCCAAGGGGGAGATGGAGATACCTCACCGATAAGGAAATTTCAATGCTTAAAAGAGGAGCCTTTTAGATACCTGAAATCATGCACAAAGCCGGTTTTGTAAATATCCTGGGCAATCCCAATGTCGGAAAATCAACACTAATGAATGCCATGGTGGGTGAGAAGATTTCTATTACATCTCCCAAAGCCCAGACAACCAGGCACAGAATAATGGGAATTTTAAACGGCGAAGATTACCAGATTGTTTACTCCGACACCCCCGGCATAATAAAGCCAGGTTACAAACTGCACGAGTCGATGATGAAATCGGTTCAGAGTGCCATGAAGGATGCCGATATAATCCTTTATGTCACCGATGTTGTTGAGAAAACCGCCGGTGAAAGCAACATAATTCCCAAACTTCAGAAAACAAACGTTCCCGTTATTATTGCAATCAATAAGATCGACCTTTCAGACCAGGCAGCCGTGGAGGCATTGGTTCAGACATGGAGATCACTTTTCCCGGCATCAGAGATAATTCCGGTCTCTGCAATAAACAATTTTAACCTCGATGTCCTTCTAAAAAAAATTATTGAATTGCTTCCCGAAGCTCAGCCATATTTCCCTAAAGACCAGTTGACTGACAGGCTCGAGAGGTTCTATGCGTCAGAGATAATAAGGGAAAAGATTTTTCTCTTTTACAGCAAGGAGATTCCCTATTCAACCGAGGTTGAAATCGAGAGTTTCCGGGATCTTGAAGGATTGAGCAAAATCAGGGCAATTATTCATGTGGCCAGGGAGAGTCAGAAAGGGATTATTATAGGCCACAAAGGGGAAATGCTTAAGAAAACAGGTACAGCCGCCAGAAAAGAGATGGAAGAGTTTTTCGGGCGTAAAGTATTTCTGGAACTTCAGGTTAAGGTAACAAAAGACTGGAGGAATAATCCTTACATCTTAAAGAAATTCGGTTATTAATTTTCAGTAAGTGAGTATTATAGCAATTGTCGGACGGCCGAATGTCGGTAAATCAACCCTGTTTAACAGGTTAACCGGTACAAGAGAAGCCATTGTTGATGAAGTAAGCGGCGTAACAAGAGACAGAAATTACGGAAAATCTGAATGGAACGGCGTAACCTTTTCTGTAATCGATACCGGGGGTTACGTGGAAGATTCCGAAGACATATTTGAAGAGGAGATCAACAGGCAGGTTGCTCTTGCCATAGATGAGGCTGATGCAATTATTTTTCTTACCGATGTCACCACAGGAGTGCACGAACTTGATAAGGAGGTGGCCAACCTGCTGCGGAGATCATCCAAAAAGGTGTTTCTGACAGTAAACAAAGTTGACAATAACGAGCGCCTTGCAGGGATTCATGAATTTTATACCCTTGGACTTGGTGATCCTTTCCCAATTAGCAGCATAAACGGTTCGGGCACCGGCGACCTTCTTGACGATATCGTAAAATCGCTTCCTCCATCCGCGGAAGAGGAAAATGACGATTTGCCAAGAGTTGCCATTGTCGGACGGCCGAACGTCGGAAAATCATCACTTTTAAATTCTCTGCTTGGCGAGGAGAGAAACATTGTGACACCTCTGGCAGGTACTACAAGAGATTCGATTTATACATTATATAAAAAGTATAATCACAGTTTTCTTCTTGTTGACACTGCAGGTATAAGAAAAAAAGCCAGGATAGATGACAGCATTGAGTTTTACTCGGTGATGAGGGCCATAAAGGCAATCGAGCACTCCGACGTGTGTCTGCTTATGATTGATGCCACAAGAGGCATTGAAGCCCAGGATATAAATATTTTTTCTCTCATACAGCGCAACAGCAAGGGGGTAATTGTACTTGTAAACAAATGGGACCTTGTCGAAAAGGACACTCATTCGGTAAAAATTTTCAGCGAAGAGATCAGGAGACGCACCTTGCCATTTACCGACTACGATATTCTGTTCATCTCCGCTTTAAGCAAACAGAGAATACACAGGATACTCGACCTTGTTTACAGTGTCAATGAAAACAGGAAAAGGAAGATAGCAACATCCAGACTGAACGAGGTGATGCTTGAAGCAATAAATTCTTATCCTCCTCCTGCCGTTAAAGGAAAACATATAAAAATAAAATATGTAACCCAGTTGCCCACCCTGGCACCCTCTTTTGCCTTCTTCTGCAACCTGCCGCAGTATATAAGGGAGCCGTATAAGCGTTACCTCGAGAACAGGCTTAGAGAAAACTTTGACCTGAAAGGTGTTCCCGTCAAAATATTTTTCAGAAAAAAATAATTACTTTGGTTTGGTTTTTGAGGCAGGAAACTAAAACACGGATATGACCATCAGACAAATCACGATATTTCTGTTCGCTCTGTTGATAGCAGGTTCATGTAAAAAAATAGAGAAGCTTCCGCCAGAGCCTTCAATAGAGTTCAGGAGCTTCGAGGTATTTGATACGGTGGACATACTCGGTAATCTTTCAAAGGGAGGCCGGCTTTTTTTCTACTTTGAGGATGGCGACGGCGACCTTGGACTGAGTCCTTCAGGCACTCTTGCGGGAGGTGATAGCGTAAACCTTTTCCTTACGTTGTTAAGAAAATCGGGGGGTGACATTGTGCCGGCTCCTGCCGACGATCCTCTCCGTCCTTCAGGTTACAGGATTCCGTATATGGAACGAAGCGGGCAGAACAAGATACTGAGGGGAACGGTAAAGCTGACTTTTATTTATTTCTTTGCTACACCTGCCGATACCATTTATTATGATTTTTATGTAAAAGACAGGGCCGGAAACGAGAGCAACACGGAAAGAACATGTGAAATTGTACTCGGCAGCAACGGCCGGTGCAGTAAAGACGGCAGTTAGAACTTCAGACCCATCATAAGAACATCATCCACCTGTTCATAGGTCCCTTTCCACTCGAAGAAGAATTTATCTATGATTTCTTTCTGCTGTTCCATCGGAAGGTGCTGAACGTCTTCAATAAGTGTTTTCAGCCTGGCTATTTTCATCTTTTTACCGTCCACTCCGCCAAACTGGTCCGGAAATCCGTCGGAAAACATATAAATGCTGTCCCCCTTCCCCAGGTAGTACTCCTGGTCGTCAAAAAACTTTTCAATTACCGACTCGCCACCGACAGAGCACCTGTTGCCTTTTATATAGTACGATTCTCCTCCCATTACGATAATAACCGGTCTCATGGCCGAAGCGAACCTCAAATGACGGTCGGGGATGTTTATTTCACAAACCACCATATCCATACCGTCATTTGAAACACCTATATCTACATTCTGGTTAAGTGTTGAGATGATCTGTTTGTCGAGCAGAGTGAGTATCTGTGACGGTTTTGTAATACCTTTTCTTGAGATTATGTCCTGGAGCAGGGTTGAACCTATCATTGACATAAATGCCCCGGGAACGCCGTGCCCTGTGGAGTCCGCGCACACGACCATGAATCTCTTTTCATCCAGTCTGTCGAACCAGTAAAAGTCGCCGCTTACAATGTCTCTGGGGTGAAATATTACAAACGCATCCGAGAAAACCTCTTTGAGCTTGTGGGTATCGGGAAGAATGCTTGCCTGAATTCTTTTCGCATAGTTGATACTGTCGGTAATTTCGAGGTTCTGCTGTTCTATCTCCTCCTTCTGCCTTACAACCTCACTGGTTCGTTTGTCAAGTTCATCTTCAAGATATTTCTTCTGCCGGGCCTGAGCTCTTTCCCTTTGTTTCAGGATTAAATATACTATTGCCGATATTGTCAGCACACCTGCAAGTATGAACCACCAGGTTCTCCAGAACGGAGTCCTTATTTTGAATTCAATTGCCGAAGCCACATTATCTGTCTGGCCCCTGCTGTTAAATGACTTAACCAGAAACCTGTAACTGCCGTCGCTCAGGGTATAAGGTATCTGCCTTTCAGTGCCGGGTTCTGACCATCTTTCATCCCAGTTTTCCATCTTCGTCGAATACAATACACTTCCGGGATCAGATAAACATATCCCCACATAGTCTATTTTTATTGTATACCTGCCGAACGGCAGATTATATTCATCGCGCAGGGGGTATTTAACATTATTAATGGTAACCCCTGTGATCGAAGTCCGGGGAATTATATCTTTTTCGTATTCCTTCGACCTGTCGTAAATTACAAAACCCTCTGTGGTTCCGATGATAACCCTGCCTTCCGGGTCTTCGGCGATGGCAAAGGGGTTGCAGTTTCCGTTGCGGGCAAAGCCTGTAGAGAATGACCTTACCCGTCCGTTTACCGGATCAATCATTGAATATCCCCTTTCGTGGCCGATCCAAATTTTTCCCCTGCTGTCGGCAAAGATGCTGTAGCAGTAATTTGAAAAAAGTCCGTTGGCGACTGTAAACCTCAGCAGTGAATCACCTGTGAACCAAAATATTCCATTACCTTCCGTGCCGGCCCATATATCGCCTTTTTCGTCCTGGGCATAGCAAAGCACCTTATTCCTGTTGGTTCCTGACATAACCCTTCTGCCTACGGAAACGCCGCTTTCCATGGAAATTCTGTAAAGCCGGTCACACTCGGTGGCCACAAGCGCCCTGCCATCATTCAGAATAATTACCTGGTTTATACTGTTATGGGGAAGCCTTTCATCAATATTGAATTTTGCTGCCAGACGGCCATCCTTTTTGTTTAGTACAACAACCCCCTCAAGAGTTGAAACCCACAGTAACTCCTTATCCGAATTAATGTGCCTGATGTAATTTCTGCCTGAATTTTCTGAAATGAAAAATTGCCTGACCTGACCGAACCTGTTTACGAGGTAGATTCCTTTCCCTTTTGTTCCCGCGTAGATTTCACCGTTTTCGTAAAGGTACGCCGAGACTTCGCTGTCAATTTTCCGGCTCAGATCATTGAATTTATCCGACTTTGAATCATAAGGAGAATAGTTGAAATATCCTGTCGGAGTACCGATAAAGTATTCTTTGCCTGACGGGCGTATATAGATTATATTGTTACTTTCGGGATGGACTCCGGGAGCCACAAACCATGTAGCTTCTGAAACGAGAAGTGATATGCCTTCACCATAGAGCCCTGCCCATAAATTACCTTCATCATCCTGGAATGAGCATCTGACATCATTTCCCTGCAAACCACCCTCCGTGTCAAACTTAATAACTGATTCCGGCACCGGTGAGCCATCCCTTAATGACAACTTTATCATTCCTTTTCCCATCGTCGAGAGCCAGACAGAACCGTCTTTTGATTCCATCATTGCCCTTATATCAAGGTCTTCAGGCAGCATGCCCGAACTTATCCTTTGCAGCACCGGGGCCTTGCCCCTGAATTCAAGAATGTACAATCCTGATCCTTCTGTTCCAACCAGATATCTGTTACTGTTTTGTAAACGGAGTATCGACTGGACTTTTGTATATTCAATACCCTTAACCTGCTCTGTAACTTTAAGGGAATCATCCTCCAGCCTGCAAAGCAGAAGATTTTCCATGGTACCAACAAGCAGATCGTTATTATCCGTAAATGCTGCCGATGTCAGAATTATTCCCTGTTTAGTGGGGTACCAAACCACATCATCAGGTCGTTCGGGGTTTATCCTTATAATGTACTTTTCCTGTGGTATTATGAAAATATATCCGTTATCCGATTCAAAAATCTGGTTAATGCTCTGTACTCCTAGATCCCTGACTTTTAACAGTTCATTGCCATTTGAATAGAAAAGAGAGCCGTCGTTGCAGCCGCTCCATATCCGGCCGTGACTGTCACGAAACAGGGTGGTGGAATATCTTGTATCAATATTGTCGGGGAAAGGTACGGGATGAAAACTGAATCCGTCAAATCTGGCAAGTCCGTTCCCTGTAGATATCCAGAGGAACCCTTTTGCATCCTGACTGATTGAATAAATGTAAGTATCGGGGATGCCGCTCCCTGTTCCGAAATTTCTGAAGTTGAATGTCTGGGCATTAATAACGGAAGATAAGAGTACCAGGAGGAGCAATGCTCCTTTCCTGCCTGCATGATTCTTTATGTTATAGATCTTCTTTATCACTTGCCTATCTGACGGACGCCGATTTTGGGATCATAAACAGGCACCCCGCCTATGGGTGCACTGAAGAACTTCAGGTTATCACCTCTCTGGTTTTCCAGTGAAATAACCACATTGTTATTCCGCACGAGGAATTCCTGTTTTTTATGAAACTGGAAATCGAGGGAAGAGTTTATCTCTGCAGGTTCGACCCGTATGCGCGATTCAGCCCAGTCATTTTCAGATGAAATCGGCACCGTGATACCTTTTCTCACCCTTGAGACAACCAGTATTGTTCCATCATCGTCCCAGTCGAAGTTTTTCTGCTTAACGTAAACCACGCCTTCATCAATGAAAGGGTATATATGAGATATGCTTTTCGTATTATTCCACATTCTGAAAGTATACTCATAAGTGAAAGCATTGGCTCCCTCGATGGGTACGTCTGCATTTGGTTCGCGGGAAAGGAAATATCTGTAAAGGTTTCCGTCATCCCCGCTCACACCGTCGGCGATAACCTTAAATATATAGCCCCATTTTTCGCTGTAATCTCCTTCGGCGGGGTTGAAGGGTCCGAATGAGTAATACTTGTTGTCGTATTGTCTTTCACTGCCGAAAGTTCTTGAAGCCAGAAGAGTACCGCTTTTATATTGTCCGGTTGGCTGAATTCCCCTCGAATCGTCATTCACCTCAGGGTCGACACCTTTGCCCCCATAGACCGAGAAGAGAGTCCGTGAATCCCATTCGCCCTTCTGTTCATCGTTCTCCCCTCCGGCATCCGGATCAAAAACCCTGATATAGAAACGTCCCTTGAAATCTTTCGGGACGGCAAAAAACCATGTCTGGGAAAAATCATCATCCCCCCACGATGTTTCGCCCTGTTTTCCGAAGGTAACCAGAAATTGTATATTCTCATCCTGCCCCGGCACGGCCTGTGAATAGATCACATCCCTTCCTGACATCAGGAACAGTATCGTTATCAGACAGGTATATATTATTTTTTTCAGAAATATCATCATTCAAAAATACTTAAATTCATTTACTGCTTCCGGATAACTGCCACATTTTTCGAAACACATATCTCTTTGGTTCTGCCGCTGGCATCAGGAGCGGAATTTACAATGAGCTGTATGTTATAACTGCCCGGTCTTGCAAACATCTTCTCAACTTTCGTGCCTATTGCTATCGTCTCATCGTCAAAGTTCCAGTAGAACTGATTTATTGACCATCCCGGGAGCCATGTACTGTCGGCGTCAAACACCACTTTTTCTCCCTCAAAACATTTATCGGGGCCCGATATGTATGCCTGTTCAGTCCTTTCTATCTCAAGAGTATAGCTCTTCTGGTTCTGTTCAACCTCATTGGTCAGAAGGTTAATAATATCAAGCCTGACAACATAGGTCCCCGGGCTTTTAAAGCAGTGCTGAACGGTAACCCCCTCGCCTGTCTCACCATCCCCGAAGCTCCATCTGAATTTGAATGGCACAGGCATTGTATCAAATTTTACCGCATTTTCATCAAAAAACTCATAACAGAAAGTTTCACGTACTGAAGGAGGGCATTCCTGTTTTCTTATGATAGCCGACGACATCATCCAGATATCGTCATACCTGCCGGATTTCCTTGTGAAAAAACCCTCCCTGAGGTCGTCTGCTATTACAAAGGCAAAATCATCCGAAGCGGAATTGACAGGTTCGGGCATCAGTAACGGATCATCCCACTCTCCAAAGACAAGTGAAGTGTAATAAATATTCATTCCTCCGAGACCCGGCACTTCTGCAGGACGGTCTGATGAAAAATAGAGTCTGCCCGAAGGATGGATAAAAGGATAATTTTCCTTTGCCGGAGAATTTACCTTGCTGCCAAGATTTTTTGGTGAGCTCCATGCATTGTTAACAAATTCACAATAATAGATATCAGATCCCCCCTGTCCGCCAGGCATATCGGATGCGAAGAACAGGTATTTACCGTCTCTGCTTACTGAAGGATGTGCAACGCTGTATTCGGTGCTGTTATAGTCAAACGGTTTCACATTGCTTAAAATATTTCCTTCGAGAGTACCGGAGAAAATGCCAAGGCGGTTTTTAACATTTCTTTTTTTTGCAGCTTTCCCCGAAATGACATTGCTTGTAAAATAAATCGTTTTCCCGTCGGCTGCAACCGTAACAGGGCCGTATAAAAGCAGATCGGAACCGGCTGTTTTAACGGCAACAGGCTGTTTCCACCGTGATGAATCTCTCCGCTCGGCAAAATAGAGGTTGTAGAGACGTTCATCTTCAAAGGTGGTAACGTTTGCAGCACTGTTGTTGCGGCGGTCGGAACAGAACAGAACACCATTCTTAACAATTACCGGGGCAATGTCGTTAAAAACGGGACTGTTGAATGGCATCCTTTTAGTCTGGTATACCGACGTCTGAGCCGGGACAGGTGAGATCTGCCATATAAATGCCATTGCCAGTATTGCGATATGTCGGCCTGTCACTCTCATACTCAGAAATATCGAGGGTTAGCGGCTGACACCTTGTAGCCGAATTCATATCTTAATATTATCTCATGAGAACCTTTTGAGTAGGTGCTTAGTTTTCCGGTGGGATAGTCGTACGAATAACCCAGCATCAACTGGGGAGTTATCTGTAACTGCAGTATTCCCACAGCCACCTCTTCGTATGTTCTCCACGAGGCGCCCAGCCAAAGGAAGTCATAGAAAATGAAATTGCCGTTAACATCCAGCCTCATGCCTCCCGGACTGTTAAGAGGATAATCAATAAATACCGAAGGTTTGAATCTGAAGGCTTTTGAAAAAGAGATAAGGGCACCGGCGGTCGCCAGCAGGTCGAAATCGGTGAAAGTGTCGAAGGTTACTTCCCCTGAGCTGCTCTTCAGATAACTGAGAAATGAAGGCACTGCCACGCCCGCAAAAAACCTTTTTGATGAATAATAAATGCCTGATCCGACGTTGGGCAGGATATAAGGTTTATCGTTTGACATAAAAGCCGGATCGTTTGGATCAATAAGAATAATGCCGGCATAGTCGGTATTGGACATATCGAACCCCGCCCTCAGCCCCATTGAGAGTCTGCCTTTGCCGAGCATTATGTGGTAAGCATAGTCGGTGTAAACGCTTGTTGCCTTCGAAAAGCCATACCTGAAAAACTGGCCCGAAGCTCCAAGCCCGACCTTGTTGTTTTTAAGCAGAGTGTGAAGCGACACTGTTTCGGATACCGGAGCCCCTTTTATTCCCCACCACTGCATCCTTCCGGAGGCGAAGAAGCTCAGTGCTTCGCGCGTGCCGGCATAGGCAGGGTTGATAAGGAGCCCGTTATGCAGGTACTGGCTGTAAACAGGGTAAACAAGGCTCAGGCGTGTGGGATCGCCGCTGCCGTTCTGCGCCCGCAGGTTAAACAAGGCAAAATTCATAATAAATAACAGTACCAGCTTTCTTCCCATTCTCTCGTCAGTCTTTAGCCCATTCTCCTTATTTAATCCAGATTATATCTTTTAAGTAAAATAAATCCGCTTTTCCTGAATATCGTTCCGTTTCTCAGCGATTTTATTGTAAGCAGGTAATAATATGTACCTTCGGGCACCGTTTTCCCGTTACTTTCGCCGTTCCAGTTCTGCCATGTTTTTCCTCCGGTGTTTGTTGTCCGGTAAACTTCAGAGCCTGCGCTGTTCAGTATATTAAGGGTGCATTCATTGAAATTCAGGTCAAGACCCTGTATGACAAACTCATCATTTATCCCGTCGCCGTTAGGCGAGAATCCTTCAGGAACGATCAGCCCGTAAACATTTATGATAATTTCATCCTTCGATTCACAGCTTCCGTTCACCACTTTCCATTCAAACCTGTTTTGCCCGGGCGACAGCTGTGTGGCGATGGAATCATTTACAATCACTGCCCCTCCTCCCAGAACCGACCACGAGCCTGTTCCTACCAGAGGTTTGGCTGCATGAAGAGTGTCAACATAATCAAACGTGTAAAGGTCACGGTCGGGGCCCGCGTTGACAATGCCCGTTCGCTTATAGAATGTGATATCAACCGAGTCTTTCGACTTGCATGTCCAGTTGGTTTCTTCCCAGAAAAATCTCTTTATTACGGATGCAGGCATGGTTAGCGAGTCTATTGCGACCGTCATTACCGGACCCGGTGCAGTTACTGATACAACATCTCCCGGGTATGACCATACGCCCGTGCCAACGCTGGGCACTGCACCAAGTGTGTAACGGGGGCCGCAGACAGAGGCATCGGGCCCGGCATTGGCGACCGGGACTTTATAAACATCGATCTTCCGGGTTCCGGCGAGTGAGGTTGCCTGGCATCCGTTCCTGTCGGTAACCCCGAAGAGAGCATAATTATATGTTGCCGATGCGGTTGCAGGTGATTTACTTATCAATATGGTCGTATCGGCATTTAATATCCCGTTCAGGGTAACCTGGGTCCCGTTCTCGGTGTAAACCACGTTCCATTTTGATGTTCCGGTAAGGTGGATTTTCAACGGAACCGGTGAACCACCGCACACCGTGGTATCGGTAATTGTTGTTATCTGTCCGGTGGGCAACGGGTTAATAGAAATACTGACCGCATTTGATGTATCGATGCAGCAGTTTGCCGGGCCTGACAGAATCACTCTCCTGAAATGCATAGGTACAGTCATTGCCGGCGGGGTGTAGTTCTGCTGATCGTTGGTTCCTGCTGCCGGGGTCCATGGTGCTGCGCCTGTAGCACTCTGTATCCAGAGCCAGGTTGGAGTACCTCCGGCGCCGCCTGTAAGAGCCGTTCCGGAAATGACAGGTGATGAGTTATAGCATACTGCTGTCTTGTCAGGTGTAATTACATTGTTCGTTATGGAAGGAAGAACCGTCACCTTTATTAACTGTGCGCTTACCGAGCTGCAGAGCCCTGAGGTTACCGTGCGCCTGAAATAGTGTGTTACGGGTGAAGAGGTTCCGTTGACCAGAGGCCCGCTCTGGTAATCCCTGCCTGTGCCACCGGCTATGCCGGAGTATCCGCTGAACTCATCCAGGGATGTCTCCCACATGTATGCATAGTCGCCCGGTATTTCCGTGCCGCCCGCAGGCAGACTACCTGAAAAGAGCTTCGGCGTGGCACCACTGCAGATGGTTGTGTCGGTGATGCCAGAAAGCAGCTGTATGTTATTGTTTATTACTGGCCTGTGAACATTTATCACAATAATGTTGCTTGTATCGCTGCAGGCTGAGGACGTGACGACCCTCCTGAACCAGGTGGTGTCGGTCAGTGACGGAGGAACATAATTCACCTGGTCGACGGGGTTGGGGCCCGGGGCATTTGACCAGGATGTGGATTTAGTTCTGGCCTGCCACAGGTAAGTATAAACACCGTTTCCGTTAACAGGTGTTGTTCCCGTAAGGGGTGCAGGAAGGCTTCCGGAGCAGATTGTCTGACCGGCTGATATGGTATTGTTGCCTATAACCGGCCAGGCCGTAAGCTTGACCGGATGGCTCAGGTTTTCACATACATCATTGCTTCCCGAATAAACGATCCTCCTGAAATACTGGAATCCGGGGAAGACGGGAGAGCTCTCGTCCGGGTTATAACCCGCATTATTTATTACGCCCGGAGCATCGTTCCAGAGAGATCCGTCGGAACTGCCCTGCCATTTATACCTGTAGGTGCCGTCGCCACCTGCAAGCACGGGTGCCGTGGTGGCAGTGAGGTTTGCAAATGTCATTCCGTAACATATCTCCTCGGCAGGAGAGATTATGCTATTGTTTTTTATGGTGTCGAGTACAGTTATCTTTACAATTGCCGACGAATCAATGCAACGGCCGGAAATGACTGTTCGGCGGTACCATGAAGTAACCTGCAGGGCCGGAGGAGGAGTATAGGATTCGGTGTTATAGGTGTTGACCGGAAGAGAGAAAAGTGCATTGTCGGTGCTTACCTGCCACCTGAACGAGTAGATGCCGTTACCGTCCTGCAGGAGAGCCTTTGAGGTGAAAGTCGGGGGATCCTGGGCAAAGCATATTGTGTCGGATGTGCCGACTATGTTGTTTTTAATGAATGGCTGCACGATAATCTTCACCGGTTTGCTCACGTCGACCAGCGGTGTGGGGATCGATGAATCGGTTACCGTTCTCCTGAACCATACTGTAGCGGCTTCGGCAGCCGGCGGTTGGTAATTTACGGTACCTGTGGCCACCGGAGTCCAGGTAACCTCGTCGTAGCTTTTCTCCCACAGGTAGGAGTAAGGCTCGGTGCCACCGACAGGTATGGTACCGGTGATCTTAGGAGGAATCATGTTTGAGCAAACGGAGTCAACCTGGTTTCCGGTAACTGATGACCTGATTGAATTAAACAGGAAGCCGTTGAGGTTGGCCTTGAAACTCAGTTTCTTATCGCCCGGTTGTCCGGGAGTCGCGTTTGGGCTGAGGGAAGTACCGGTAATACCCCCTGCGGCGTTGAAAGTAATGTTGGCGGTAATATCATTGCTCACCCAAAGAAGTCCACCACCGCCGCCGCCGCCTTCGCCCCCGATACCGGCAGCTCTGTCGCCGCCTTTTCCACCCTGAGCAATAATGGAATAAGGTAAAGATCCGTAATTGCTTACCGAAAGTGCGACTGAGCCTCCCGCACCGCCTCCGCCGGCGCCTGCATTTCCTGTGGCATCGGAACCCGGATTACCTGATACGATAATATTTCCCCCGTTACCCAGCAGTGAGTCGGCAATGATGATTACTATTCCTCCACCGTTTCCGCCCGGTCCTGTTGTTCCGCCTGAAGAGGCCCTTGTGGATGCCCCACCGCCGCCTCCGAGAAACAGTCGGTCTATCATTGAAGGAAAGTATTCGGCCTTAAGGCCTCCCGAGGCTCCCTCGCGGGGTGCACCGCACGACGCATCCTCGTCACCTCCGGCTCCGCCTGTTCCTCTGTTACCGCCGCCGCCACCGCCGGAATATCTTCCGTTACCGCCGCCGCCACCATTAAATGCGGGCCCGAAACCTTTAATGTAACCTGGGTCGAGTAAAGAATTAAACTCGGTGTAATTGGCTGCACCCTCTCCCTTAAAGCCTGCATTGGTAAATGCCCTTGAATAATAATCTTTTCCATAGATTAATTCATCCAGGGCACGGCATATTCCGTCTCCGATTGTATCATTGCCTCCGGTGAAACCTTTTCCCGCAAGGTTAATATCGGCTGATAATCTGAGGGTACGTCCGATAATAAGTGCAAGTATACCTCCTTTTTTGCTTACCGGATCCCATCCGTCAACAGTCAGTGTTCCTGTTACATTGGCGCTGTTGTAAAAGGGGACTTTGACAATCTGTATGTTGCCCTTTGTATCATAGGAGTTTTTCAGATTATTTCTGAAAATAATTTCCTTTGTGCCGGTGTTTACCGACTGGGTAATGAGGAATTCCCACAGGCCCGGTTCTCCGTATTTATCCTGAAGACTTCCGAACAGCGGAGCCACCTGCACCTTCACACCCTGCATCTGAATTAACAGTATTGTATCCCCTCCGGCAACATTAAAGCCTGTTACATCGTCAACCGTAACCCTGTCGGTCCCAATGGTAATAACGCGTGCGAAGGGCATCCCGAGGTTCCCGGAAAGATTCTTCTGTGCGGCAGCTTCAGCGCCGCAAAGCAGAAAGAGGGTTATGAGGAATGCAATATTTTTATAGACCGGGGCCCTTCCTGACATTTTCCAGATTTCTGAGTTGCTAAATTAAAAAAATATTTGAACAAGTTCAGAAAATGGTTTTAACCTGTTTCAAACCTTATTCAACCCTTTCTACGGTAAATTTTACAGGAAGTTCCACAAAAAACACAGAACCTTTGTCTTTTTCCGATTCGAACCAAACCCGGCCGCCCGCCGATTCGACATATCTTTTCACAATCGACAGTCCGAGGCCCATACCCGACGATTTGGTTGTAAAATTGGGTGTAAACATTTTTGCCTTAAGTTCATCGGGTATCCCGGTTCCGTTATCGGCAACTGATACTATGGCCCTGTCGGATTTTACCTCGATACCGATTTTTATCTCGCCGTGCCTGTCCTGCGGTACAGATTGTATTGCGTTCTTAATCAGGTTGGAGAAAATGCCATTCAGGTGTTCCCTGTCGGCATAAACCATTATTCTGCATTTCTCAGGCCAACCGGCGGTAAATGTAATGTTTTCCGTGTCCCTGAAGAGTTCGAGGGTTGTTTTAATCTGCTCTGTAAGGTCGATTTCTGAAGGAGAGGGTGAAGGCAGTTTTGCAAATGATGAAAAGGCCGACGCTATCGAAGAGAGGGTTTCGATATATTCAATCTGGTTTTTGGTGAATTTTTCGAGTCTTTTTTCAAAATCAGGCACATTGTCTTTCCATGCCTTAAAGAGTTGCTGTACATTCAGCTTCATGGGTGTGAGCGGGTTTTTTATTTCGTGAGCCACCTGCTTGGCCATTTCACGCCAGGCAAACTCCCTTTCGGAGTCGGCCAGCCTCCTGGCGCTCTCCTGCAACTCATCAACCATTCGGTTATATCTGCTTACAAGCTCGGCTATCTCATCCCTGCCGTCGTAAACAAGATGTTCGCTCCTTCTTCCCAGCTGCACCGATGCGAGGCCGGCGCTCAGCATGCTGAGGGGCGCCGTCAGGCTTCTGCTTATTACCACCGCAAGCACCATGGTAATCAGTATTATGAGAATCGTGAAATTGGCCACGGCAACAATTACGTTTGATATCTCCCGTGTCAGGACACTCTGCATCCTGAAATACGGCAGGTTGAGATATGCAAGCAGATTTCCCTCACTGTTGTAAAAGGGCACGTAGGCTGACACATATTCAAGGGACGCTATTCTCTCACGCTGTATATATTCGCTTTTGGTGAGGGTTTCAAGGTTATTGAACGCATCCATGTTCAGGCGCCTGCTGGTCAGATTGCGGTAAAAAACCTCAGGCCGCGAAGTGGCCATCAGGTAACCGTTCTTGTCGTAAAGATTTATGTCGGTGTTGAAGACATTCGACAGCGAGATAAGGTATTCGTTGAGCGATGGGTTCGCGGGTCCTCTCCAGTCGGGTGCAAGTTCAGGCTCCGAAGCAAGCGTAGTCTCAATCTCAGTATAAATGGAGGTAATCTTCTCCTTGATGTTCTCCAGGTGCCGTGCCTTATACTGGTTTACACTGAATATTGCCACTATAACACCAACCGATATAAAAGAAAGGAGTAGTACGGCGATGAAGGAAATCTGGAGTTTCTGTCTGAAATTGAGGTAGAAAAGGCTCTTCAACCCCGGCCTGCCGATCGTTAAACCGGCAATGCCTGCCACCATAAGCGTCAGGGCAAAAATATAAGCAAATGAGATCAGGTTATCTGTAAAGGAGACTCTCCTGCTGCTTATCACAACTGTCACGTTGCCGTTCCTGTACAGTACATGATTGTAGCCTTCGCGGTTGAAAACGCGATAGTCATATTCACGGTCAATGTAAACTTCATCGGTTTTGTCATACGGGAAATCGCCTGTGCGAAGCACCCTGCTGCCGTTTATATACTTTGCAAAGGAATAATATCTGAGGCGCGAATAACCCTGGTACTTTTTATCAAGCAGAAGCTCGGAATAACCCTCCTGGTAAGAATCCACATCACTGAAGAGCTCTATGAAGAGACCCATCCTGTAACCATTGCCGGTATCGAAGAATAGCTGCCCGATATAGTATGACCTCCCTCCCTGGCCCTCCAGAAAATAAAATCCCGTACCCGTAATATTGTGGCCGTATTTTTCAATTCTTTCGCGGAAGAACCCGAAACAGTTATCCACCATTTTCTCTTCCGATGAAATCCAGAGAGGTGAATCATCACGGCACGAAACCACGCTCAGGCTGAAATTACCCCAGTATCCGTTGAAATAGCGGTTGTGCAGGTAATATGTTATGGAGTCAATCTCCCACTGAGTTGTCAAATCCTTTGAGACCATCCCGGCAAGAGTGGAGTCGGCAGAAATGGCCGGCCAGAGATTTATCAGCAAATGCTCAGCCTCAGGATCATGCTCGGATGAATATGTAACAGCAAGTACCTTTTTCCGTGCAACAGATTTCTCGTCGGAGAGCGAAATAACGAAATAAAGAGCATATATGGAAAAAATCAGCGAAAGAAAGATGGCAATATTGAATCCTGATGTCTTCTTTCTGTAAGCGGCAAACAATGTAATGCAGAATAATGAAAAAAAGAGCGCCGGCAAAAAAGGACTAATGCCAAAAACCATTAACGGCAATATTATCAGCAGGGAAACGCCGAGAGAGATTGCAAAAGAGGTGACTGTGGTTACGGCGGCAACCTCCCTGAGCACCTTTACCAGGTACAGCACCGGAGCTGCCGCCAGAAGATATATTGCCGTATAACCTGCAACCATATACCACGACACTTCAAGCAGGCGGTAAGGTTCAAATACAATATTCGAATCGAAAACAATTTTTATGAACAGATAATGGTAAACAGCAAAAAAGAGTGCGCCGGGTGCCAGTAAGAAAACAAAACGGGCAACGGTAATTCTTCTCCCCCCTTCAGGCAACACATTAACCGGTATATTCCTGAAAAAAAACAACGACAGTGAACATACCAGTACGCTAAGCACAATCAGATGCCCCAGTGAAGGTATTACGACCGGCAGGGAGAACTGGTAACCGGTGAACAGGCCTGTGTTTCTCAGTACCTCGGGGGGGCCTTTCAGGGTTATAAGAATATAGATAAGCGAGAGGGAGGCAAGGATAAAAAGAAATGAATGAAGATGACGGCCTCTATCCGCCAAAGCTTCTGCACAAAGAACTGCAAGGTAAATAAGAAGCAGAAAAGCAGCCGTCCATAGCAGAAGAGGGAACAGAGTAAAAAATGATATTTTTCTTTCGGCCGGAAAGACAAGGGAAAATAATTTCAGGCCGTCCGAGGTTGAAATATCATAAGGAGTCGAACCGGGAGGAGCAAGGCCGGTACCCGGCGGAAGTCTGAATGCCTCCGGAAAACCGTTGCTTACAAGCTTATTCTCAAATCCGTATTCGCTTCTTACCCTTAGAAGCGCAATCCATGTCTCGCGGCCCGATCTTATCCTGTGAGTAAGAAACCATCCGTTGTGAATAAAAATGAACGGTTTGGAAAAGAGAGTGTCGCTGTATACAACCGGGACCTCAAACGAATTATCCGACCAGTATGCCAGTTTCCTGTCGAGATATTCAAGTATTGTTATTCCTTCCCTGTTTATAACTTTAAAGATCCCCGACCCTGACTCCTGATCGATGCTCCCTCCCTTTTCAAGCCTCTCCTTAAGATCAAGCAGACATTTGCCTGTGAGGTATTCTTTTCTTTCAAGAATTCTGTTAAACCGTTTGGTCCGGAATTTATACTCAAAAGGGCTGTTGTACAGATAACCGGCAAATAATGCCATCGCAATGAATACCAACAGCATTGATGCGGTTATCAGTATTTTCCTTCTCCGGTGTGTCATCCCTTGTTTTTTAACCATGATGATACGGTATACCCTTTATGATTGTTAATGCCCTGTATAGCTGTTCAGCGAACAATAACCGTACCACCTGGTGTGAGAAAGTCATGCTGGAGAGGGATATCTTTTTGTCGGCCCTCCTGTAAACCTCTTCCGACACTCCCCAAGCCCCTCCGGTCAGAAATACGATCCTTTTTACGGGTTTCATCATCATTTTTTCAATCTCTGCGGCAAAAGCAACAGACCCTGACTGCTCTCCCCTCTCATCCAGCAAAACAACATAATCTTCACCCGACAGTTGTTTCAGTATCTGAACCCCCTCCCTCCTTTTTACCTCATCGGGTGTCATCCCCGGGGTGCTTTTTATTCCCTGAACCGTAACAATTTCAAAAGCCGTCATCCTCGAAATACGCTGAGAATAGTCCGAGATACCTTCCTCCAGGTATTTTCCGCTTGTCCTGCCGGTAAACAATAAGACTATCTTCATACAATTCAGACCCCGGATTTTTTAAATTACACCGGTTATCTGCAAAAATAAGCAATAAATATCCTCCTTCTGTGTTAATGAATCACGGTAATGGAATTTATAAAGTATTTTGTGTAAATTTGCCTGACACTATCATCTGTAAAATGAAAGTCTTTCTTACTGCCGGTATCTTAATACTCTGCGTAAACTCCACCCCGTTTGCCGCGGATTCCGGCCAGGACCAGCCCAGGATACCTGCAGAGATAACCATTGCTTTCCGGACAGGAAATTCCGCAGAACTCTCAAAACACCTTAACAACACCGTTCAGATTATGATGCTTGGCAAGGAGGACTTTTACAAGAAAAATATTGCCGAAACAATTCTTCGCGATTTCTTTAACGGGTATCGTGCCAGGGAGTTTATTGTAAAACACCAGGGCGGAACTGCCGATGCACAGTATGCAATAGGGAGTCTTAAAACCGACAAGGGCAGTTTCAGGGTTTATTTCCTTCTTAAAAAAGTGGGCACGGAATTTCTAATCCACCAGATCCGCATCGATCCTGATGAATCGAACTGAACTCCATGACTTTATTGAAAGAAGCCTCCGTGAGGATATCGGTGACGGAGATCATTCAACGCTTGCCTGTATTCCTCCCGATGCCGAAAGCTCGGCCAAACTGATCATTAAGGAAAAATGCATTATAGCGGGGCTCGATGTCGCCCGCGAAATATATGCTTTTGCCGACAGGAAGCTTAAGGTTGATTTTTACTTAAGCGACGGCGACGAAGTGATGCCGGGAACCATAGGTTTCATTGTAACAGGCAGCGCCAGAACAATACTCACCACCGAACGTTTCATGCTGAATGTCGTTCAGAGAATGAGTGGCATTGCAACATCGGTTAGGGAATACACCAAAAGGCTGGAAGGCCTTAAAGCACGGGTCCTGGACACACGCAAAACAACCCCGGGGATGAGATTTCTCGAAAAGGAAGCCGTCCGTATTGGTGGCGGGGAAAACCACAGGATGGGTCTCTATGACATGATAATGCTTAAGGATAATCACATAGATTACGCCGGCGGTATCGAACATGCCATACTTAAAACCAGGGATTACCTTGCCCGGACCGGCAGAAACCTGAAAGTGGAAATCGAGGCACGGAGTCTCGGCGATGTCAAAAAGATTCTTCAAACCGGCGGTATTGACCGGATAATGCTCGACAATTTCACCATTGAAGAGACCAGAAGAGCCGTTGAACTTATAGCAGGAAGGATTGAAACCGAATCATCGGGCGGAATAAACCTGGAAAATATCAGGCAATATGCCGAATGCGGGGTGGATTACATTTCCGTAGGTGCCCTTACACATCACATTAAGAGCATCGATATCAGCCTTAAGGCCATGGCAAGGAAGTGACAAATATCAGCCGCAATGAAGATATTTGTCAACCAGCTTCATCAAGTCTTCATTGGTTTTCAGCTCTTTCCTTAGTTCCTTATCGTTGAAGGATTTAAGTTTGTTGCATGTATTTTCGATCAATGAAGCGGGGAAAATACCGTCCTTCTCAAAAATCTTCCTTTTTTCCATCAGAGCTTCGGCCGACTCGTGACATGAAGAAGGGAGCGGTTTAAACTGCATGTCCTTACCCTTTTTTTCCCTGAATATATTGTAATCAACATACAGATTCTCTGCAAAGGTATCTGCACCCGGCATTTCAAGTCCGTGCTGTGCTGCCACTACCAGGCCGGCAAAGAGCAGGTAAATATCGGCAGAGCCGTCGGGCGATCTCAGTTCGATGCTTTGTTTCGCCGGGAAAGTGGTGATGTCAAAATCTTCGAGCGGGTTTGCATCCTTTATCATATTTGTTACACCCAGCCAGCCAAGCGGCACTCTCACGAGAACCGACCTGTTTCTGTCGCCCCAGCAGATGTTTGTAGGGGCTTCCTGGTCGGGGACCAGCCTCAGATAGGAGGTCGGGATGGTATTTCCGAAGGCTGTGAGCGGGGCTGCCAGGTCAAGTATCCCTGCAATCATCTTTCTTGCAGTATTACTTAGCCTTCCGTTCTCCACCATTACGTTTATTCCGTTTCGTTCGAGCATCATATGCACGTGCATGCCCGAACCGGCCATGCCGATTGTAATTTTGGGGGCAAAACTTATTTCCACCCCGTACTCATAACCGAGTACCCTGAGTATCCATTTTGCTATCATGAGCTGCTCAACCGCCTCATCTATTTCGACCGGCAGAAACTCAATTTCATGCTGCTCATAGTCGAATCCGTCAGCCGAAAAACTGCCTACTTCACAGTGTCCGTACTTGATCCTGCAGCCTGCCCTTGCACACAGATCAAGAGCCCTTACCCGGAGTTCCTCGAATTTTGAGAAAGGCATTGACTGGTGATACCCCTTCTGCCCCGTTAACGGATAGAGAGTATTCGACTGCGATTTTATATAGAATTCCAGTTCCCCGAAAGCCCTGAAGGTAAGTCCGGTACTCTCCCTGAAACGTGAATATGCCTTTCTCAGAACATACTCCGGGGAATTTTCGAGCGGGAGCCCTTTATTGTTGTAATATGAGCACAATATGTCGAGAGCGGGAACCTTGCTGAAAGGATTCACAAAAGCCGTTCTGAATCGGGGTATTACATAAAGATCGCTTGCCCCAGGTTCGACAAATGAAAACAGACTCGAACCATCAACCCTTTCACCGGTCGACAGAATAGATACAAGGTGCTCCCTGCTGTACGGAACAAAATTCAGCATTTTGAGTTTGCCGTCTTCTGCAGGATATCTGAAATTGATCATGGAAATATTCCTGGCTTCAATAAATCTTACTATATCATCCCTTGTAAATTCCGCAGGAGATTTCTTCAGATACCTTACCAACTCATTCGGGTTCATTGTTATTCCGTTTTCCATCTGTAATTAATATTTTGTGAATCACAAAATTATGTATTCGCACCGGTCATGCTTAATGATTTTTCTCATGGAAATTATGTAGCCGGCCGCAGATTATATAATATTGAATTTTTGTTTACTTTTGGTTACCTATTCCTAACCTATGCATAAATGGTTTATTGTATCTGTCGTGCTGCTTTCCGCCGCCTGTGCGAGAAAAGAGCCTGAAATTAATTTCCAGGCATCAGAGGCAATAAAATATTTCAACACTATTGACTCAATCTGCAACAAGGATAACGGAAAATTATGGGGTGTGAATTTCTCCGGGCCCGTCATGTTCGTTGACCGTCCTTCAAGGAGAATATTTGCTTCACGACCCGACAGGGAAGGCCTTCTCAGAATAAAAGACGGGGTGTGGCAGGGTATATTCCCCCGCGAAAGGATAATTGAAAACGGACCCGTTGAATATGGAGGGGAGTACTATGCCATGATACCGCTGCCCAGACAGGAAGACCGGTACAGGATTATTACAATGGCCGTCAGCGCTCTTTACAGAATTTACCTCAAATCGAACGGCTTTGAACCCGAAAGGTTTTTTATCCGTTACTGGGACGAAAGGCCTTCGAGAGTCTGGCTTAAACTCGAATCCAGGGCTCTTAAAAAGGCTCTGCAATCCGACAGGGAGGATCTCCCCGGCTACCTCAGAGATGCAATCATCTTCCGTTCGGCCAGGAGGGAACAGATACGCAGTTCGCAAGCCGATGAGAACAGGTTTGAAAAATATAACGGCCTCTCGCTTTTTACTTCGGTGATATTATGCAACGAGACCGAAGAAAAGGCTAATACGAGGATGATTGAAAATATTGATTTCTTCTATTCTCTGCCATCTTTTTCCAGGTCGGCAGGAACAATCCTTGGTTCAGTGTATGCCTTTCTGCTTTACAGAAACGGTTTCGACATAAAAGGCATCAGCCTGAACGGGGGCAGCATTGACAGCCTGGCAGTCAGCTATTTCGGACTGGAGCTGCCGGAAATATCGAGAGATGTGGCAGGCAGTCTTGCCATCGTGTATGACGTTGACGCAATCTACAAGGAAGAAGAACAGAGGATGACAGGCATAAGGGAAAGGGTCAGAAGGCAACTCTCAAAATTTACCGAGAAGCCGGTCCTGACACTCGAACTTGAGAGTCCCAATTTCGACTTTGAACCTGAAGATGTAAGGCCTCTGGATACGCTTGGTACAATTTACAACACTTTAAGAGTGTCGGACAACTGGGGAAAACTTACCGTTGAAAAAGGCGGCTGTCTTCTAACCGATAACCTTAAGACCATCCGGCTTGGGGCAAAAAACATTAAAGAATCAAAAAATCACATTAACGGTGACGGATGGCAGCTGATCCTTAACGGAAACTGGAAGGTTGTAAAACAGGACGACAACTATTCGCTCCGGAAAACATCTTTCTGAAGCTCTCTCAGTTTCTCCTCCAGATGACTGATTTTCAACAAGGCATCCTGTTTCTTCTTTTTCTCCATCTCAACAACATCCCCGGGAGCATTCTTCACAAACTTCTCATTTCCCAGCTTCTTCTCAACAATGGCCAGGAAACCTCTGGTGTAATCAAGCTCTTCCCTGATCCTTTCAATTTCTTCTTCCCTGTCGTGGCTGCCTGAAGCAGGGACAAAGTATTCCACTGTGCCTGCCATGAATGAAGCGGCATTTTCCACCTTCGATCCGGTGAAAACCACATTATTTATGTTACACATCTTTCTGATAACCGGAATGAAAGTCTGATCGTAGTCGCTGCCGGCCTTAATAAAAAGGTCTATTTTCTCACTGTTGGGAATATTTTTTTCCTTTCTCAGGTTTCTGAGAGAACTGATGACTTCTTTAGCGTACTCAAATCCCCCGGAAAGCCTGTCGTTATGCTTCCGTTTAATATTTATTCTGCTGGTCATAATGCTCTCACCCTCTTTTCGCGTAGCGAGGAGCTGCCATATTTCCTCGGTTATAAAAGGCATAAAAGGATGGATGATCTGCATAAGCCTTTCGAAAAACGAGATTGTTGCAGCGTAGGTCTTCGCGTCAACGGGTTTCATATATTCAGGCTTGATTATCTCAAGATACCATCCCGAGAATTCATCCCAGAAAAGCTTGTAGCTTTTCATGAGGGCTTCCGATATTCTGTACTTTTTAAAGTCGGCATCCGTCTGCAGAAGGACCCTGTTGAGAACCTCTTCCATCCATTCGGCAGCGATAGCCGATGATTCAGGCTGCGGAATGTTATTGTCCGTTTTCCAGCCTTTAACAAGTCTGAATGCGTTCCATATCTTGTTTGCGAAGTTTCTTCCCTGTTCGGGAAGGCTGTCGTTATAGAGAAGGTCATTTCCGGCGGGTGAGCAGAGAAGCATGCCAACCCTTACCCCGTCGGCGCCGTATTTGTCAATCAGATCAAGCGGTTCAGGGGAGTTCCCGAGCGACTTCGACATTTTCCTTCTCTGCTGGTCGCGGACCAGTCCGGTAAGATAAACATTACTGAATGGTTTATCTCCGGCAAATTCATACCCTGCAATAATCATCCTGGCAACCCAGAAGAATAGTATTTCAGGTGCTGTGATGAGGTCACTTGTGGGGTAATAATACTTCATGTCGGGGTTCCCCGGATTATTGATGCCGTCGAAACATGTTATCGGCCAGAGCCACGAAGAGAACCATGTATCCAGCACATCCTCATCCTGTCTCAGGTCGTCTTTTGTCAGTCTGCTGTTACCCGATTCATTTCTTGCAAGCCTTAGTGCTTCGTCTTCATCGTGGGCCACAACAAATTCATTGTCGTTATAATACCATGCCGGTATCCTGTGCCCCCACCAAAGCTGCCGGCTGATGCACCAGTCGTGCACGTTTTCCATCCAGTGGCGGTACAGGTTCCTGAACTTTGAGGGGTGCAGTTTTACGTCGCCGTCGATAACCGCCCTGAGGGCCGGCTGTGAGATTTCCTTCATTTTCAGGAACCACTGAACCGACAGTTTGGGTTCGATTACGGCATAGGTACGTTCGGAGCGTCCTATCTTGTTGACATAGTTTTCAACCTTTACCAGATTCCCGCTTTTCCGCAATTCCTCTTCGGCCAGTTCCCTTGCCCTGAATCTGTCGACTCCTGTAAACAGGAGAGCCTTTTCACTTAGCGTACCGTCATCATTAAAGATATCTATTGCAGGAAGTTTATTCTTCAGCCCTATTTCGTAGTCGTTGATATCATGTGCAGGTGTAATCTTAAGGCACCCTGTTCCGAACTCCATATCGACATATTCGTCGAAAATAAACGGCACTTCCCTGTTAACCATCGGGACTATTACCTTTTTACCCTTAAGGTGTTTATATCTTTTATCGGCAGGGTTGGCACATACTGCTGTATCTCCCAGTATGGTTTCTGGTCGTGTTGTTGCAACTGTGATATAATCCTCACTGCCTGCAACACGGTACCTTACATAGTACAGTTTTGATTTTTCCTCGGTATAATTCACTTCCTCATCCGAAACGGCCGTACGTGCCTCAGGATCCCAGTTCACCATCCGCACTCCTCTGTATATAAGCCCTTTACGGTACAGGTTAACGAAAACTTTTATCACCGAGTCGTATCTCTTCTCATCCATGGTAAAAAGGGTCCGGTCCCAGTCGCATGAAGCACCTAGCCTCTTAAGCTGTTCAAGAATTATTCCGCCGTGTTTATTGGTCCACTCCCATGCGTGCTTCAGAAACTCTTCCCGGCCAATATCGCGCTTGTCGATTCCTTCGCTTTTAAGTTTGGCCACCACTTTTGCCTCAGTGGCTATTGAGGCATGGTCGGTTCCGGGCACCCAACAGGCATTCTTGCCAAGCATCCTCGCCCGGCGGATAAGGACATCCTGAACAGTGTTATTGAGCATGTGGCCCATATGCAGGACCCCTGTTACGTTTGGAGGAGGTATTACAATAGTGTAAGGTTCACGTCCGTCGGGTTTGCTTCTGAAGAACCCGTGCTCCATCCAGTAAGAATACCATTTGCTTTCAACCTTTGAAGGTTCATATCGCGGGGGAATGTTCATATGTAGCTTTTGTCTTGAAAAGTTAAGGTGCAAAAATACAAAATTTACTATATTAGCCGGGTGCAACGGCTAAACATGAAGATTTCAGATACTGCTTTCAGCCATGGCTTCTGCCTGAGAAAAAATTTTTTTCATTTTATCATCCCTGCGGTTCTGTTATTCTGGATGGCGGGATGTTCAAAGGAAGAACCACCCCGGAACCTCAAAGAGCTGATCAGTGAAGCCCTTGCCGGATCGGTTAAAGCCGATTCGATAAAGGCCAATGTACTGTGGCTTGAATCGATGGGCACCAGGTTTTCACTTGCTGATAACCGCAGGCAGGTGGCTGTGGCCATAAGAAACCGGTTTATCAGAATGGGTTATTCTGAAACAAGGCTCGACTCTTTCATGATTAATGTCACCTACAGGCAGGTAAGCTATTCCCTGTGGCAGTATAATGTAATTGCAACCCTTGAAGGTCTGGTGCAGGACGACACTGCAAGCATTATCGGGGCACACCATGACAATATTTTATCTTCATCATCAGGAGATCCGTTTATCAAAGCTTACGGGGCTAACGACAATGCAAGCGGAGTTGCAACTGTTCTTGAGGTTGCAAGGGTGATGAAGAAAAACAATTATATACCAAAGAGCAGGATACTATTCATAACCTACGCGGCGGAAGAGCTTGGACTTAAAGGCAGTTATGCCCATTCGGCTTCTGCCGCAGAGCAAAATCTTAAGCTGCGTTGCATGCTTAACAACGACATGGTTGCCTTTTGTCCCTTTACTGATAAGCAGAACTGGATTGTGAACATCATTGATTATGACAACTCCCACGAACTGAGGCTTGGTGCAGAAACCCTGGCAAAGAAATACACATGCCTGAAATTCATTAACGACAACAAATACCAGAAACAGAGCGACAGTTATCCCTATTCCCTGAAGGGTTATCAGGCCCTGTTTTTCATCGGGCAGGCACCCGACCCGAATTACCACACACTTTACGATGTATCAGCAGCCTGCAACTTTGATTTCTGCGCAGAGGTGGTAAAACTGAACTGTGCCATTCTTGTGGAAAAGAATTAATCAGTACAGCTTTTAAATCTCAAATCTGCCGATTCTTCCGCTATCCCATTAACTCCTTACAGACAAATATCTGTCCATATTGCCAAAAATCATCGTTTCCCATTTCACAAATTCCTTACATTTGTATTTAAATCAACTTTTCTCTTATGCCTTCAATATCCGACAAAGGCCGTGCAATGCCACCATCTCCGATAAGGAAGCTTGTTCCGTACAGCGAAGAAGCGAAACGGAAAGGCCGGAAGGTTTTCCACCTCAACATCGGCCAGCCCGATATCCCGACTCCGGAGGTTGCCCTCAATGCAGTAAGGAACCTGAATATCAAAATACTTGAATATTCACATTCGGCCGGCAATGAATCGTATCGCCGCAAACTGGCCGGCTATTATAAATCTATTGGCATTGACATTGACTTCAGCAACATTCTTGTCACCACCGGCGGTTCGGAAGCGGTACTTTTCACGCTTATGTCGTGCGTAAACCCCGGCGAGGAGATTATTACACCCGAACCCTTCTATGCAAACTACAACGGCTTTGCCACTGCCGGCGGAATTAAGATTGTACCGGTAACTTCGAACATAGACGACGACTTCGCACTTCCGCCGATTTCCGAGATCGAAAAAAAGATCTCCCCGAAAACAAAAGGCATTCTAATCTGCAATCCCAACAACCCGACCGGCTATCTGTACTCAAAGGAAGAGTTGCTGATGCTGCGCGACATAGTTAAGAAGCATGATATATATCTGTTTTCCGACGAGGTATACCGGGAGTTCTGTTATGACGGTGCGCTTCATTTCTCCGCAATGAACCTTGAAGGAATTGAGCAGAATGTTGTGATGTTCGATTCTGTTTCAAAGAGATACAGCGAATGCGGGGTAAGGATAGGGGCCATCGTAACACGCAACCGCGAGGTAACCGGCACTGCCCTTAAGTTTGCACAGGCAAGACTCTCACCTCCGGGCCTCGGCCAGATAGTTGCCGAAGCATCCCTCGGTACACCTCCCGACTACTTCCGCGAAGTAAACAGGGAATACACTGCACGAAGGAACTACATGGTTGAAGCTCTTAACAGGATACCAGGCGTTTACTGCCCGAAACCAAAAGGGGCATTTTATACGGTTGTCAGGCTGCCGGTAGATGACGCCGACAGGTTCGCCCAATGGCTTCTTGAGGAGTTCGAATACAATAATCATACAGTTATGATTGCCCCTGCCTCCGGCTTCTACTCAACGCCAGGGCTTGGCAGAAACGAGGCAAGAATTGCCTACGTGCTCAATATCGAAGACTTAAAGGGCGCCATGAAAGTGCTGGAAGAAGCTTTGAAGGTTTATCCGGGGAGAACCGGAAATTAACCGGAAAATCTGTAAATCACACCTTCTTTCATTTCAATCATACAACAGGTATTTCTTCCTTATCCGGCTGAATTTTTCCAGTCCGTCCCTCCATGATGCTCTGATTTCCCCCGCACTCAAACCCCTTATTATCTGCTCCCGCAGTTCAGGTCCGCCTGCCAGTACATCAAAATAGCTGTTGAAGAAATTATCTTTGTCAGGAAAATCCCGGTATGCCTGAATTAACCATTCAGGATTTAAATTTGGACGGGGTACAGTTCCGTCCTTTATTGCGTCTCTGAGATCCGTCCCGTAACATTTTTGTCCGAGCAGTGGCGGATTGGCGGCACCGGGCACACTCTGCGGCGTGAAGCTGAAACCCCTGTCGGGAAGAAGCGGATGGCCAAATGCCTGGAATGGAAAATCCGTGCCCCGGCCGCATGAGATGACCGTACCTTCAAAGAAGCACAATGAAGGATACAGCCAGACCGCCGTCTGATTGGGAAGGTTTGGTGATGGTTTTACCGGCAGTTCATAATGAGTATTGTGAGAATAGTTCTTACACTTTACCACCCTGAGGTCACACTTCTTACCCCCTTCAAGCCATCCCTCCCCGTTTATCATCCCTGCATATTCACCTGTGGTCATCCCGTGAACCACAGGGACAGGGTGCATACAAACGAATGACCTGTGAGCCATGTCGGGGATGTTGCCATCTACATAAAATCCGTTTGGATTCGGCCGGTCCAGAACCACGAACATCACGTTGTTTTCTGCGCAGCTCTCCATAACATAATGCATCGTTGAGATATAGGTATAAAACCTTGCGCCCACATCCTGAATGTCGTAAACCACTGCATCAATGCCTTTCATCTGTCCGGAGGAAGGCTTCACCGTTTTGCCGTAAAGACTTACAACAGGGAGGCCCGTAAGCGGGTCTTTTCCATCCGTTATTTTCTGCCCTGCATCGGCAAGGTCGCGGAAACCGTGCTCAGGCGCAAAAATCAGGATGATGTTCACACCGTGTTCCAGAAGTTCATCCACGGCATGTCTCTCCCCTGCCACCGAAGCCTGGTTGGCAACAACAGCCACCCTCTTCCCTTTCAGTATTTTCAAATACTCCGACGGCTGCATGTCGCCCGTGATAACTCCCCGGCCGGTGCTGCCGCATGCAGTCAGGAACAGAAAAAGCCGGATGATTAACAGACTGAATATTTTCATGACGGGTACTTTTTCAGGACCAGCAAATAACAGGTAAATCTATGATTTTTTAAGAACAGAATACGACTTAAAGGAGCAGAAAATTAAAACCAGACGGAACGCGTATTGCCGCCGATTTCAGCGCGGATTTTCGCGGATCTATCTTCGCTCAATCATGTACTTGTCGTCATATTTGTATTGTAAAACGTGAAAAACAATTTAATGCGGATTAATCTGCGTTCATCAGCGCTCCCGACGCAGGCGGGATCCGCGTTCATCCGCCGCATCCGCGTCATCCGTGTGCCATTTCCTTGCTGTATAAACTGAAAACCAATGGAACGCAGATCGTCGCGGAATTGATCCGCGTTTATCCGCCGCATCCGCGTCATCCGCGTGCCATTCCCTAATCTTAAATTGGCCGAAGCCGGGTTTTTGTCAGGTCAGCTACCAACGCCTGAAGAGAGTAAAGAACACTTGTGAACATCCGGAAATTTTAATTGCTAACTTTGGCTCCGTTAACATAAAATGAACCTTCCTTTATTTATAGCACAGAGGCTCATCCGGGAAAGGAGGCAGGGGACATCCTTCTCCCGTCCCATAAATGTCATTGCAGTGGCCGGCATAGCTGTCGGCCTGGCCGTCATGCTTCTGGCAGTTTCCATCCTTACCGGGTTCAAGAAACAGATTACCGATAAAATTACGGGGTTCGGAAGCCATATCCAGATAGTGAATTTTGATTCAAACATTTCATACGAAACATCACCCATAACCACAAATCTTGAATTTCTTCCGGCCCTCAGGAAACTGCCGGGCATCCGTCATATACAGGTCTTCGGGCTTAAGGCCGGGATTATCAAAACGGAGACGGACATACAGGGCGTGGTATTAAAAGGTATTGGGCCCGACTTCGACTGGAGCTTTTTCCAAAGCTGCCTGGTGGACGGTACAATTTTCACTGTAAGCGACTCATCTTCAACCAACAGTGTTGTAATCTCAAAAAAACTCTCGTCGCTGCTCCGGCTTAAAACGGGAGATTCGTTTGCAATGCATTTTATCCAGGACCCGCCCAGGATGAGAAAATTCACAATAACCGGGATATATGAAACCAGCCTTGAAGAGTTCGACAGGATATATGTTTTCTGCGACATCCACCATATTAAGCGCCTTAACGGCTGGAAGGATGATGAGGTAAGCGGTTTTGAAATTTTTATTGACGACTTCGCCAGACTTGACCAGATGACCATGGCTGTGAGAGACATGACAGGATACAGGCTGATGCCCGACGAGCCCAAAGTGAAAGTCACAAATATCAGGATGAGATACCCTCAGATATTCGACTGGCTTGGCTTTCAGGACATGAATGTGCTCGTGATTATAGTGCTTATGCTTGTGGTGGCCGGTTTTAACATGGTGTCGGGTCTTATAATCCTTATTCTTGAAAAAACCAACATGATAGGTGTGCTTAAAGCGCTGGGCACTGAAGACAAGACCATCCGCAAAATCTTCCTCCACCAGGCCGCATGGCTGATTTTCAAGGGGCTCCTCTGGGGAAATATAACAGGTATCGGCCTGGCCCTGCTGCAGCTGCACACCGGACTGATCACCCTGGATCCCTCTTCATATTATATAAGGAGCGTTCCGGTAAACATCGATATTGTTCATATACTCCTACTTAATGCCGGTACAATGGCAGCCATAATACTTGTACTTCTGGTTCCTGCGCAGCTCATAAGCAGGATCACTCCGGTTAAGGCAATAAGATATGATTAACGCTTGTCTGCGGTGATTATAAGTAAAGAAACATTAGTCAAAGCTTTTGAAGCCGGACTGCCCGGTGAAGAGGTGCAGTGGGAGATGGCTTCCTCCGACAGGCTGATCAAAAACTTTCCCCGGATACCACGACACGACACCGCCGAAGCTGCTGTGATGATACTGCTTTACAGGTTAAACGGCAGCCTCTTTACGGTCTTCATCAAAAGGCCCGATTATGAAGGAATACACGGCGGACAAATCAGCTTCCCCGGAGGAAAAAGAGAAAGAAACGACAGGTCGGCCGAAGAAACTGCCCTGAGAGAAACATCCGAGGAAACAGGCCTGCCGGCAGAAAACATAAAAATCATAGGGCAACTTACACCTTTATATATACATGTCAGCAATATCAATGTAATTCCGTTTGCGGGCTGGTACGAAGGCATACCTGTATTCACTCCTCAGAAAAGCGAGGTGGATTTTTTAATTGAAGCCGATATGGAGAGTTTTATCAGAGAACCGGTAATCAAAACTGGTGATTTTAAGGTAAGGGGAGAAAACATCAGAATAAAATACTTTGATTACACGGGACATGTTATCTGGGGCGCAACTGCAATGATCTTTAACGAATTCCTGGAAATTATCAGAAGGTCACGACCGGAAGTCAGGGGATAAGATTCCTGTAGCCGGAATACCTTGCAAGCACCTCCGAAACATAGGCCACCGGTTCTGCTCCCCTGCAGTAACCGAATTGCACAACAGGATCATTGTAATACTCTGGGTCAGATTTCTTCAGCAGAAAGTATGCGACATTATCATCCCACACCATCGGATTTCTTCCGTGCTTATCTGCCAGCCTCATGGCATCAAGAACATTTCCCTCACCGGCATTATATGCTGCAAGCACAAATTTCAGGCGTTCGTTCTCGTCTGGTATCTTGTCCTCAAAAAATTTCTGCAGGTACCTAAGATACATCACGCCTCCCTTAATATTATTTATAGGTGAGGATGTTACATCTATTCCAAAATGTCTTCCGGTTGACGGCAATACCTGCATAAGCCCGTAAGCGCCGGCAAAAGATCTCACATCATGCCTGAAACCTGACTCCTGGTAAATAAGCGACGCCAGCAGCCGCCAGTCCCAGTTAAGTGAATCACTGTAAGCCTTGATGTAATTGTCCCATGCCGACATTTTCCCGGTGTTAAGCGTATAGAAATCGCTTTTGACAATCCTGGCGAGGTTCTCGTTCCTGAAATAATTTGAATAGAGAATTGCGTGCAGGCCGTTGCCTTTAATCATCTGCAGCCATTCATTTATCGCCCCGGCCATAAGCTCCGACCCCTCTTTCCTTATCCCCCACGCCAGCCCGGCCGGCTGCGAAATAATGGTACTTACATCAATTATCGGGTTATACGTTGCATTGACGATTGCCACATTTTCATCACAAACGGCAAAATCAATTATCCGCCGTGCAACCATCGAAATTATCTTGTCGGTCTCGTAAGGAACTTCCGCCACGGTGAATCTTCCCCCAGTGTTATCATTGAGACTCTTTATTGTTGCAGCAGCAGTTGACCCCGACTGCACATAAACCGTCTTACCGGCAAGGTCTCTGACATCACGTACCAGGCTGCCTTTTATTTCCTCAGTGCTTAGCTTCGACCACCTGTTGGGTTTCCGCTGGATAAGCACCTGCCCTGAAACAGTAACCGGATCAGTAAGTCTGATATTCCTGTTCCACCTGATATTTTCACCAAGACCCGATACCAGAATATCCGCTTCACCGTTAAGAAGCATCTCAACGGAAGCATTGATATCATTGCTTGTTATAATCTCAATATCCAGTCCGGTGTATGATGAAAATGATTTAAGCAGATCGTAGTGGAACCCCATCTGGGTACCACGGTAAATAAAGTAGTTCGTGGAATTGAAATCGGTTACCGCTGTTATCTTCCCTCTGGTTCTCAGAACATCCAGGTCAGCCACATAAAGATTCGGCTGGCCTGACGGAACCATGTTTTTGTCGCATGAAAAGAACAGCAATAGAACAGCAATTGCAAATAATATTCTCCTTATCAATATACCCTTTTTTGGTTCTTAATTCGGGGTGCAAAGATAGTGATTATTTTTAATCATAAAACGTCCATGCAATTCCATACCTGAAAGTCCTGACATTCAGAGGATAACCCGGAATCATAAAGTAGTTATAGCCTGTAAACCCCGAATTGAAATGTTCAAGTGCGAGAAAGATCCTCGTTCTTCTCAGCTTTGCATTCAGGAATGCCGTAAGAAGCGGATAGTTTCCTGTAGTTACAGACGACTGGTTGAAATATACACCGGTGGAAGGATTGAAACCATAAGCGTAATATCCGGTATTGTAAAGAATCTCAACGCCGATCTGGGTATTGATATTCCCGTTTGTAATTCTGAAGCGGAAGTTATGTTCGAAATATCCGGCCGATTTTACGCTGACCAGAGGAAGGTCGAGAACATCCCTGTTACTCGACTTCTGCAGCAGTAACTGATTCGACAGATGAAATTTCCATGCAGAGAAATCCTTACCTAACATAAGTGAGGCCACTGAAAGGCCCCCCGTGTGCTGAAAGGGAACGGTATCGTGTCCAAAACCCGTGTAATTGTCAATGATGGCATAATCAAATCTTAAAAGGAAATGCCGTGACGGAACCGTAAGTTTTGTGCCGGCATCCACCCTGAATACCTTTAGAAAATCATTCTCCCATTTAAAATGGTTGCTTCCCCAGTAATAATACCAGTATGAAGGTTTTACAGAGGAGAATGAACCATATATTTTCCATGACGGGGGATTCTCCACCCTGCCGAATGTCTTCATTATTTCTCCTTCCACGCTGAAATCGCCTGCCCTGAAACCGGCAAGGAACAGCTCTCCTGAGGCTTTCCATCTGAAATTACCACCTATGTCATTGAAAAGCAATCCTTTTACCAGCAGGTTGCTTTCCTTTCTTACAGCAGTGTCCGACGGAGGGTTCAGTTCCGAAGGTACTATCTGGCTGTACCTGTAAAATTCGTGGCCGATGCCTGCACCGCCTCCAAGCCTGAATTTCCTTGCAGGATTTGTGCTGAAATCGAACCGCAGAGTGTTCTTTATGCTCCTTTCGGAGAGAGAATCAAAGGTTGCGGTGTTGCTTATAAAAACCGTATCGTAAAATCCCGACAGAGGGTAGCTGTCCGAATATGTCCTGCGGGTGCTCTCCCAAACAAATATGTGGGAAAAAGTACCTGTAAGGGGTGGTGATGATTTTTCACTGAGTGTATCACCTTTATTTCCTGCATGACCCGGAGAGAATCTCTGAACAACCAGGATACTGTTATTCCTAAGAATACTGCCTGCACGGCTCAGTGAACCCAGCTTCACCTCAACATCGCGCGGTTCGAAACTCTGAAGCTGTGTTTCGTCTGTTATTCCACCGTTCTCATTATTGAGAATTGTATTAAGCCCTGCCGCAAAATAGAATTTATATTTCGCCCCGGTGTAGGAAGAGTGGAAAGTAAAATTTTTATTATCAGTCTTCTGGTAACTGTACTGCCCGAGACTGTTGACGATGTCATAAATCAGTCCGAAATTAAGGAATCTGTTTACATTCTGCGAGTGCCTTATTCTGAATGTCTGATCGGCCATTTCCCTGGGCCCGGCATAGGAAAAAACCATCTCTGTGAAGGGTACCCTGGTATCCATGAATACCGGGTTAAAAGGGGTGAACATAAACGGGTAGTAATGCCGGTAAAGGAAACGGGAAGGATCGGTAATCCTGTCGAAAAAGTTTACCTGGTACAGAGGCTGACCATAATTGCCTGTGAAAGCATTGAAAGGTGAGAATTTATCGGTTTTCCGGTACCTGTGGAAAAGAGAGAAGGCCGTATCAGGGTCTGTGGAGGTTTCCGTTGTATAATCATCCGTAAGAGTCCACTGCAGGGGTTTACGGACCCCGGCAGTATCACCAACCTGTGCATTTGAATGAAAGACCATGCACAGGGCAGGAATGACTATCAACGTTAACCTGCGTAGCATTTTCAGTCTACGTTGTCATTAAGGTATGCGTTATCCTCTCTCAGAACGGGGCCCTCATTTTCATCGGTGGAAAGGGTAAATTTCGACACTTTGCTGCTGCTCTTTTTTCCTGTTCCCGACAGGACCAGGTTGCGCCTGACGTAAGCCGGCACATCCTCGAACGATTCGATGTTCTCTTTCATTGTCTGACCCGAGAGGCCCTCCTTTTTCAACATATTCTGCATATGTTTCAGTTTCTGAAGGTTAGCGGCGGCAGGTCTCTCTCCGTCCTCTTCTCCCTCCTCCCTTTTCCTTGCAGTCTGGCTCATATCGAGGATGCCGAAATCGAGCTTCGCCTGCAAAGAGTCGTTCACTTCGGGTACCAGAGCCTTTTTTGATTTCTGGTGGACTGAGAAACTTTCGCTTTGCCCTGCCTGAAGCTGATTTAAAGGCTCCTGATTCACTGGCTGTGACAGTGTAATTCTTTCAGGTTCAGGATTTTTATAAGGCTGAAAGATACTGTTGGCCTCAAACCCAGTGGCAATTACTGTTACGCTGATTTCCTCATTCAGCGAAGCGTCGCGTGAAAGACCCCTTATGATGAGGGCGTCATCTGCAGCCACGTCGTACATGTAGTCGGTTATTTCGCCGAGTTCATCCATTGTAAGTTCGTTTTCGCCGCAGCCTGTGACAATGTTTACAAGAATGCTTTTTGCCCCTGTTATGTCGTTTGAGTTGAGCAGAGGTGAGTTGAGTGCATTTTCAATGGCCTTGATGGCCCTGTTTTCGCCGGATGCTGAACCCATTCCCATAAGGGCAACGCCCGAATCCTTCATAACTGTCTCAACATCTGCAAAATCGACATTTATATAGCCGGTTGCCGTGATGATTTCAGCAATACCTTTAACGGCAGTTGTAAGCACATCGTCAGCCTTGGCAAATGCAGCCGAAACGGGCAGATCGCCGTATATTTCCCTAAGTTTTTCGTTATTGATCACCAGCAGCGAATCGACATGGTTTCTGAGTTCGTTAACGCCATCGATGGCATGTTTTATTCTTATCTTTCCTTCCGACCTGAAAGGTATCGTCACAACGGCAATGGTGAGATACCCCGCATCCTTGCAAGCCTTGGCAATCACGGGTGTGGCGCCCGTGCCGGTACCTCCTCCCATGCCGGTAGTAATGAATACCATTTTGGTATTGCCCGAGATGGCGTCCATAATGTCGCTCAGGTTCTCCATTGCAGCCTGCCGGCCTGTCTCAGGCCTGCTGCCTGCCCCTCTGCCTTCGGTAAGCGATTCCCCGATCTGCACCTTTACGGGAACAGGGCTGGTGGCAAGCGCCTGGTGATCAGTGTTGCAAATAACAAAATTCACATCCCTGATTCCTCTTTCGAACATGTGATTAACGGCATTGTTGCCTCCGCCGCCAATGCCAACGACCTTTATTATCGACGACCTTTCCACGGGAAGGTCAAAATTCATTAAATCATCGGCCATAAAGCATTAATTTTAAGTTTATATATTTATTACAGATATCAGTTAAATTTCTGATCTTCAACTTCAAACATCCTGGTGAGCAGGGTCTTTATTTTTTCGGTGAGTGAGACCTTTTCTTCAGTATCAGTCACCTCCTCCGTACCGGCTGCAACAGATTCCGCAGCTTCATCCTTAACGGCGGCAGCAGGTCTCACGAATTCATCCTGTTTACCGGCTATGAATTTTTTATGATAAGTGTCGAGGAATTCAAATCCTTTGATTATGAGACCGACTGAGGTGGCGTACATTGGCTGGTTGATCTCGTTCTTGCCGGGACCGCCAAGGTGTTCATTGGGGAGTCCTACGCGCACATCCATGCCGGTTTTAAACTTCATCAGTTGGGGAAGATATTTCAGCATTGCGCCTCCGCCCGTAATGACCATTCCTGCAGCAAGCTTATCGGCAACGCCAGAGTTTTGTATCTCGAAGTTGATGGCATCTATTATTTCCTCCATTCTCGACTGTATGATATAGGCGAGGCTGCGGAAGGAGATCTCTTTGGGATCCCTGCCGCTGATGCCGGGTATTGATACCACCTTGTCTTCGGGAGCCAGTTCCCCCAGGGCCGACCCATACTGAATTTTAAGCTGTTCGGCATGACGGTGCAGTATTGCACATCCTTCCTTGATATCGTTTGTAATAACGTTGCCTCCGAAAGGAATCACTGCGGTATGGCGGATGATATTATCGTAATAGACGGCTATGTCGGTTGTTCCGCCGCCAATATCCACCAGTACCACGCCGGCCTCCTTCTCATCGTCTGTAAGGCATGCATCGGAAGAGGCAAGGGGCTCAAGAATCATGTCCTTTACCGTCAGGCCTGCCTTGCGGATGCACTTCTCGATGTTTTTAGCGGCTGCCACCTGTCCGATAACAATATGGAAGTTGGCTTCCAGCCTCCTGCCGCACATTCCGATGGGGCTCTTTACACCGGCTTCGTTATCAACAATAAAATTCTGAGGTATCACATGAATTATCTCCTCACCGATGTCGATATGTATTTTATGCATATCGCCTATCAGCCTGAAGATTTCATCTTTCGTGATCTCATCGTCATAATTGTCGCGCATGATATAGCCTCTGCTTTTCATGCTTTTTATATGCTGCCCGGCAATTCCCACGAAGACTTCGGAAAAATCGATCCCGGACCGCCTTTTCACATCTTCCACCGTGGTGGAAATGGCGTTAACTGTTTCCTCAATGTTTAGCACAACGCCTCTTTTGACACCTTTCGAAGGAGCGCGGCTGATGCCAAGAATCTCGATCTTGCCGTTCTCGTTCCTGGTACCGACAATTGCCACAATTTTAGTGGTACCGATGTCGATTGCTGCTACATATTCCTGTTTTCTGCTCATAGTGATTAGATATGTTTTATTTCGGTTTTTTTCTGCAAACAACCTGGTCTTTATACTGAAGGTCTATAAGTGAGTAGGCGTCCCATCCTGCCAGGGGCATTATTTTGTCGTATAAAGCCTTAAGGTTTTCGAGCTTTTCTTCAAGGCCGTCTATTTTACCGATATTGATTATGTGCCCTGCCGTGCGCGGGACAAGACTGATATCTCCGTTACCGGCAACCCTTATCTGGTCTATTTGTGCCGACCAGAACCTGTCGCGTCTGATGAAACCGACAAGGTTATAGACATCCTTAAGGATCGTTTCTCCGGCGGCAGTATCCAGGACACTTACCCCTTCTGCTACCGGGCCCCTGATTTCGAAATTTCCTGTTACCACATGAACCCTGGGGGTGTATAGTTTCCTTTTTCTGAATAATACTCCTTCATCATCCATAAAATAGTCTGAACCGTTTACTATCAGCCTCAGCACAGGTTCTCTCGGGGTAACGGCAATACGCAGCGTGCCGTCGATTGTAACATAAGCCTCCGCACTTTTTATTTCGTTCCTGGCCCTGATACGTTCCTCTATCTCGTTAAGCTTAATCTCCTTCAATCCAGTTCCTGCCAGTGTAGTGCCTTCCTTTCTTACCATTGAAGCAACTTCACCGCGGGTAATAAGTCCGTTTTCTGAAGAGTCGCTCACAGTTATTTCGACACTGCTGCACTTAATCTGTTTTACGCGGCCCGACAGATAGACAGGCGTTGCCAGCAGATAGAGCAGCATCACGGTTACCAGTATTTTTCCTGTCGTCTTCATCTGTCCTTCAGTTTCTTCAGCTCATTCTCAATAGGATCAGCAAGACGGTCAATATCTCCTGCACCTATTGTCAGAAGCACATCAATCTTCCCGAAATCGAGGGTGGAGAAAACATCTTTCATTTCAACCACCCTTCTGTTTTTCATTTTCATTCTTTCGGCAATCATTTCGGAGGAGACTCCCTCAATCGGTTTTTCCCTTGCCGGGTAAATCGGCAGAATTATCACTTCATCGAGTGTGTCGAGAATGGCGGCAAAGCCGTCGGCATGATCGCGTGTGCGCGAGTAGAGATGAGGCTGAAAGATACCCGTAATCCGCCTCTTGCCGAAATAATCCCTGACCGAACTGATGAATGCCCTTATCTCTTCCGGGTGATGGGCATAATCATCTATATAAACGCAGTCAGGTCTCTTTACCCTCACATCAAACCTTCTTCTCACACCTTTAAACGTTGCAAGGGCGTTGCGAATGCCGTTTTCGTCAACTCCGCACATCATGCCCAGAGCCGATGCGGCGCAGGCATTCTCCATATTCATGATTCCGGGAAACGGATAAACAAGATTTTTCAAAGTGACCCGGCCTGCCTGTATGCTGAACCTGTAGTTTTCACCGGCTTTTTCATGGTCGGTAATCCTGAAATCGCAACTCTCCGAAAACCCGTACACAAACAACGGTAAACCCTCCGGTACTGCGATTTTCCCGACAACCTTTTCGTTAATGAGGAGTTTTCCCTCCGGCCTTATCTTCCTGCAGAACTCCGAATACCCTTCCAGCATCGATTCATAACTGCCGTAAATATCGAGGTGGTCGGCATCGGCCGAGGTAATGACCGCAAACAGCGGCGAAAGCCTGTGGAAAGACCTGTCGTACTCGTCTGCTTCCATTACCGTATATTCCGAATCGGATAGCAGCAGGTTTGAGTTGTAGTTTTTGGAAATTCCTCCAAGGAAAGCTGAGCAGCCCCTTCCCGAATGAGTCAGGATATGTGCGGTCAGGGTCGAAACGGATGTTTTGCCGTGAGTTCCAGCAACCGCAATGGTTGAGGTTGTACATGATATAGCCCCGAGGACTTCGGAACGTTTATTGATGGCATATCCCTCCCTTCTGAAGAAATTCAGTATAGCTGATTCGGGCGGGATAGCCGGAGTGAAAACAACGAGGATCTTATCCTTAAGGCCTGCATTTTTAAAGAGAGGCGGAATGGCTGATTCGTCGTCATTATATGAAACAGAACACCCTTCCCTTTCGAGTTCACGGGTGAGACTGCTTTCCGTGCGGTCGTAACCTGCAACGATCACACCCTTCGAAATAAAATACCGGGCCAGGGCGCTCATGCCTATGCCGCCGATACCTATAAAATATACTCCCGCAAGGGTTCCTGTACCGTTCATTTTCCCGAGAGTTTTAATATTTCATGAGCAATCATCATGTCTGAGCCTCTTACCGCCATTTTCCTTATGTTTTCGGAGAGGCTTTTCCTTCTGTTCTCATCTGCAAGCAGTGAAAATATCTCCGGAAGAAGAGCATTCTCAAGCTCATTATCCTTCACCACCACGGCTCCTCCCGCCGATGAAAGTGCCATTGCGTTTTTTGTCTGGTGATCCTCCGCGACATTCGGTGAAGGGACAAGAACAACAGGCTTGCCAGCCAGGCAAAGCTCGCTGATTGTTCCTGCACCGGCCCTTGAAACAATTATATCGGCAGCCGCGTAGGCGTAATCCATTCTTTCAATGAACGGGACAACCTTTACATCGGTGGCTCCTGCGACGGAAGCCAGTGCGTTTACGTTTTCAAAATAGTGTTTACCCGTCTGCCATATCCATGAGGCATTCCCTTCTGCGAGTATCCCGATATTGGAAGAAAGGCATTTGTTAATGCTCCCGGCGCCGAGTGAGCCGCCAAGAACCAGTACCACAGGTTTGCCGCCGCCAAGCCCGAAATAGTCAAGGGCTTCCTTTCTAAGGCTTACCGAGTTTTCCATCTCCATCCTGACAGGATTACCCGTTTTGATAATTTTCGATGCGGGGAAATATTTTTCCATCCCGTCCCATGCCACACAGATGACGGAGGCTTTTTTCCCGAGGAGTCTGTTTGTAAGGCCGGCATAGCTGTTCTGTTCCTGGATCAGTACTGGTATTCCCATTGCCGAAGCCCGGAAAAGAACCGGTCCGCTTGCATAACCGCCGACACCTACCGCAACATCGGGTCTGAAGTCGCGTAATATTCTTCCTGCAATCAGCAGACTTCTCAACAGCCTGAAAATCACCGAAAAATTCCTGAACAAGTTTTTCCGGTCGAAACCGGCTACCGGAAGGCCGACAATATTGTATCCTGCGGCGGGCACCTTTTCCATTTCAAGCCGGCCGAGGGCCCCGACAAACAGTATCTCTGCCGAAGGGGCAGCTTTTCTGAGCGCATTGGCAACAGATATCGCAGGGAACACATGACCTCCGGTCCCTCCGCCGCTGATTATAACCCGTATGTTTCCGGTGGTTTTCATATCATATCTCCCTCATTTTTCTTATCCTCCTCCGGAAGCTCCTCATTTCTCAGCCTGGCGTTATTGACCCTGCTCACGCTCAGAATTGCTCCTATGCTGAAACTCACAACAAGCACAGAAGTCCTTCCCCAGCTTATCATGGGGAGGGTCTGGCCTGTTACCGGAAAGAGGCCTGAAGCCACAAGCATGTTTACCAGGGCCTGGATAACTATCATCAGGGTCAGTCCCAGCACGAGAAATGCGGGAAAGGCTGTATCGCATTTTTTTGCTATTGCTATTCCCCTGAACAACAATATCATATAAGCGAGAATAAGCGGTATGGCGCCGAAAATCAAACCGTATTCCTCAACTATTATTGCGAAGATAAAATCGGAGTTTGACTGCGGAAGCATATTTCTTTGGGTGCTTTTGCCGGGGGCTTTGCCGAACAATCCTCCGGTGGCGATTGCGATCCTCGACTGGGTGGTCTGATAGGATTCATCATCAGATGTTTTCTCGGCCGAGAAGTAGTTCTCAACCCTGTGCTTCCACACCTGCACCCTGTTGTTGCCGGGCCAGATGACCGTAATCAGATAAACCACAAGTACCAGTCCGGCTATGCCAATACCTGCATAAGCCAGCAGGAATTTCACGGGCACCCTTCCGATAAAAAGCAGAAGGATGCTTATTCCGAAAATCATCAGGGCGGTTGACAGATTCTCGGTGATAATAAGAAGGCATACTGCGGCAACCGGCATTATAAGCCTGATTGTCACAAACCGGAAGTTGTTCAGTTCCCCGCCCTGGCTCTGCGAAAGGACTCTTGAGAGATAAATTATCAGTGCCACTTTGGCGACATCCGACGACTGCAGCCGGAAGCCCGTGCCCGGTATCTCTATCCACCTGGTAGCCTCATTTATTCTCACCCCAATAAACAATGTCAGTACAAGAAGTATTATTGCCGCAATAAAGAACAGGTTTGCCAGTGATGAATAAATGTAAACTGAAAGCCTGTGGGTGATTATTATTATTATCAGGCCAAGGGCAAGCATAATCAGCTGGCTTCTGAAGAAATATGCGGTGTTTCCGCCAAACCTTGAAAAGGCAATACCTGCCGAAGAGCTGTATACGGCAAGCAGCGAATATATCATAAAGAGAGCGACCAGGGCCCATATAGCCCTGTCACCTTTAAACATCGCTGCAAACCGTTTTTCGCCCATGAATAATACTTTTCAGAGATTTCTTACAGCCTGTTTGAATTTTCTTCCTCTGTCCTCGTAGTTGTTAAAGAGGTCGAAGCTTGCGCAGGCAGGAGAGAGCAGGACGGTGTCGCCCTTCGAGGCAAGGTAATAGGCCGACCGCACTGCTTCCTCCATCGACATGGTTTCAACAATTGAAGGCACCTTGTCGCTGAATGCCTCGATAATTTTCCTGTTGTCTTTGCCGAGGCAGACAATGGCTCTGACTTTTTTCTTCACCACATCAAAAAGTTCGGAGTAGTCGTTACCCTTGTCGATGCCGCCTGCGATCCAGACAACCCTGGTCTGCATGCACTCGAGCGCATACCAGGTCGAGTTCACGTTTGTGGCTTTTGAATCATTAATAAAGTTTATACCATGAACAGTGATAACGGGTTCGAGCCTGTGCTCTACCCCCTGAAAATCGGTGAGGCTTTCCCTGATCACCTCCTTGCGGATGTTCATCACCCTGCCGGCTATTGCAGCGGCAAGTGAGTTAAGCGTGTTGTGACGTCCCTTTAGAGCAAGATCGTGAATAGTCATAAGGCTGGTTTTATCTTTGAGGTTTATAAATATTTCATCATTTTCGACCCAGGCTGCCATCCCCTCTGTTTTTGTGGCAGAGAACGGGAGCATCCGCGACACGGGATTTCTTTTTTCAATCTCTCTCATTATCACCGGGTCGTCGGCCCAGTAAATGAAATTATCCGCACTGCCCTGATTCTGAATTATGCGGAACTTTGAATCGACATAATTCTGCATCTGGTAATTGTACCTGTCGAGATGATCGGGCGTTATATTAAGAAGGATGGCTGTCTCGGCCTTAAACTCTGACATTCCGTCGAGCTGGAAGCTGCTCAGTTCAAGCACGTAGCACTCATAACCGCCTTCTGCAACGGCCATCGCAAAGCTGTTTCCCACATTACCGGTAAGTGCGGCATTGATCCCGGCCTTCTTCAGCATGTGCCATATAAGTGTTGTTGTTGTGGTTTTTCCGTTGCTCCCGGTGATGCATATCTTTGGAGCGTCGGTGAACCTCCCGGCAAACTCAATCTCCGAAATCACAGGTATGCCCTTTTCGTGAAGGGATTTTATAAGTGGATTCTTTTCAGGTATGCCGGGGCTTTTAATCACCTCATCTGCTGAAAAGATTATTTCTTCCGAATGTTTTCCCTCTTCGAAACTGATGTTGTTTTTTTCAAGAATCTCCCGGTAAGCGGGTTTAATTGTTCCGCTGTCGGAAAGGAAAGTATCGAAGCCCTGTTTCCGGGCCAGCACTGCCGATCCTGTTCCGCTTTCTCCTCCTCCGAGTATCACAATCTTTTTCACAGCCCTATCTTATCTTAAGTGTTACAATACTGAGCACTGCAAGTATTATTGCCACAATCCAGAACCTTGTTACGATCTTTGGTTCGGAATATCCTTTTTTCTGGTAGTGATGATGAAGTGGTGCCATCAGGAATATTCTCCTTCCCTCGCCGTATTTTCTTTTTGTCCGTTTGAACCATGCCACCTGGAGAACCACTGAGAGATTCTCAACCAGGAAGATTCCGCATAGCACGGGAATCAGAAGCTCCTTTCTTATTACGATGGCAAAAACGGCTATAATGCCACCGAGAGAGAGGCTCCCCGTATCGCCCATAAAGACCTGTGCGGGATAGGAGTTGTACCAGAGAAATCCTATTGTTGCCCCGATGAAAGCGCTGGCAAAAATCACAAGCTCTCCCGAACCGGGGATGTACATTATGTTAAGATACCTTGCATAAATGATATTGCTTGAAACGTAAGCCAGCACTCCCAGGGCGGCTCCGATAATAGCCGACACCCCTGTTGCCAGTCCGTCGAGCCCGTCGGTCAGGTTTGCGCCGTTTGAGACGGCCGTCACAATGAATATCACAACCACAACAAATACTATCCATGTCAGAGGCTGCCTTGCGGGGCCTTTTACGAACGAGACGAGCCACCTGTAATCAAATTCG
>JARKQN010000034.1 GCA_029974835.1 Bacteroidales bacterium | reverse complement strand
ACTGATAATTCCTCCACTTACCGTCGTCGCTCCCGTTATGCTTGTTACTCCGGTTATCGTCGCACCGCTCTGGCCTGTCAGAAGTCCGGCCGAGGTGATTGCGCCTGTGCCGGTGGTATAGATATTGCCGCTGGTCGTTATGTCATCTCCCGCATTCGACGGCGACAATACACTACCTGTCCGCGTCCAGTAGCCGATGATGCCGCTGGTGGGGGGTGTGGTGGTGAGACGGCTGGTATTGTCGGTATATACTCCGGCATTGGGCAGGAGGCTGCCCAGCGTAAGGCTGTTAAAAGTTACATCCGCTCCCGAATGTATTGCCTGGGGAAGCGACAGTGTTATGCTGCCCGGTGCATGAGCAACAAACACCTGGTTGTTTGTACCCAGGAGGGTTTTGAATTCGTTGGCTGTACCTGCGGCGTCCATGCCCAGCAGCTGGTTGGGCCCTCCCGAGAGGCTTGCGGGGACGGTTTTCCAGATGCCGTCGAAGTACCAGAACGATCTGGTATCGGTATCGTATACCATTAACCCGTTTGCGGGAGAGGAAATCCCAAGCCTCTGTACTGTGGTCATTCTCGGAATGAGAAGACCTCTTGCAACCGACCTCAGTTCCAGTATTGAGGAAGGATCGGGTGTAATGGTCACCTCGCTTATTCCGACGCCCTGACCTTTGGCTTCAGGACCAATCCATGCAGCAAGCACCAATAAAATGACTGATGCATATCTGAAAACACGGAAAAGTGTCCTCCTGAAGGAACAGCCATTCCTTCCCGGGGGCAGAGTAATTTTGTTGTGCACCGTTTTCATGATAACCTCCTTGTATTTAATACCAGCATATTTCAGATTTCAGAAAATAAAAATCCTTGCCGGAACTTTTTACTTTATCCGGCAGGGTAAAAATCATATATTCAGTCCGCTCTCTCAATCAGTTTAGCTATAAACGGACCACTTACAAGTCTTATTTGAAGACTCCTTTTTTTCTTTCAAAGTTGCAGTTGGCAACCTTAAACGAAGTTTAAATATATAACAATTTTTGAATGGTCTGAAAAGATTTTGACGGAAGGCTGTTTTTTGTTTATGAGTTTCCTGTTTGGAGTAATGAAAACTGTCAACATACCCGGAATAATAAAAGATTGTGAGTTGAAGAACCACCCCGTCACTGACCTGCGGTCAGCGACACCTTGTATCCGCCCCTCCCTGCCTCCCCAAATGGGGAGGAGAGAAAGGTAATTTACGAGTTACGCTCCTTCCCCCACCTGGGGGAAGGCCGGGATGGGGGCAAATAAAAAAGGTAACTTGTCCTGAAACAGGTTGACAAAAAATAAAGATTACCTGCTTTTTTAGCACGGTATACACTCTCCCACTTTCCAAGGGGGAGTGGTCCCGACTTTAGTCGGGACGAGGGGGTTATGAGTTAAAGAACCACTTAACTCCTTCTCAGGGTAGAAATCTTCATGAGGAAGCAGTAAGGAGGGGGGAATCAGATAATCAGCATTGCATCGCCGTATGTTCCGAACCTGTATTTCTCCTTCACGGCGGTCCTGTATGCCTCGAAGCAGAGGTCGTAACCGGCGAATGCCGCAACCATCATAAGCAGGGTTGAATACGGGAGATGAAAATTACTGACCATCATATCAGGTATCCTGAATTCGTAAGGAGGGAAGATGAATTTGTTGGTCCAGCCGTCGAACGGTTTAAGGAATCCGTCGGTTGAAACGGAGCTTTCAAGAGTTTTAACCACGGTAGTACCCACTCCGCATACCTTCTTTCTGTTTTCCTTTGCATTATTCACTATGGCTGCGGCCTCCTCCGAAATTATGATCCTTTCGGAGTCGACCTTATGTTTTGTGAGATCCTCCACGTCGACACTCCGGAAATTTCCGAGTCCGACATGCAGTGTTATTTCGGCAAAATCGACTCCCACAATCTCAAGCCTTTTAAGGAGTTCGCGGCTGAAATGGAGACCGGCGGTCGGAGCTGCAACAGCCCCTTCATGCTTTGCAAAAATTGTCTGGTACCTCTCCATGTCTTCGGGCTCAACCTTCCGGTTTATAAATTTCGGGAGAGGCGTTTCACCCAGGCTGTACAGTGTCTTCTTGAATTCCTCGTAAGGCCCGTCGTACAGAAACCTGAGGGTCCGGCCGCGTGAGGTTGTGTTGTCAATAACCTCCGCAACCAGAAGATCATTTTCGCCGAAATACAGCTTATTACCGATACGTATTTTCCTGGCGGGATCGACGAGAACATCCCATAGTCTCTGCTCGCGGTTAAGCTCCCTGAGAAGAAAAACCTCTATTTCAGCACCGGTTTTTTCCTTGTTGCCATAGAGGCGTGCAGGAAAAACCTTGGTGTTGTTGAAGACTATTACATCATGTTCGGTAAAATAATTTACAATGTCTTTAAAGACCTTATGTTCAAACTTTCCTGTTTTTCTGTTCACTACAAATAACCTCGATTCATCCCTGTTGGCCGCAGGATAGAGTGCTATAAGATCCTGTGGCAGAGTGTACCTGAATTGTGATAACTTCATATCTGCTAAAAATTTAATACACTAAAACAAACTGCTTTTTTGGCCCGGCAAAAATAAAACAAATGCAACATGCTGCAAACACAATGAAACCTTTATACGGAAAATTTTCCTGTTTGTTTCATTTTCTGCAATAAAATATTAAATTTTTCAAGATCGATTGCATTTTCCGTTCTGTATGGTCCGATAGCTGTTCGTGTCAGTGCGGATAGATGCGCGCCGCTGCCAAGGGCCTTCCCGATGTCGCGTGCAAATGCCCTTATGTAGGTACCCTTGCTGCATAGTATCCTTACCCTTATTACCGGCAGGTTGAAATCGAGCAGTTCAATTTCCCTGAACACCACGTTTACCGGTTTTATTTCGGTCTCTATTCCTTTCCTGGCAAATTCATATGCTCTCTTCCCTTCAATAAGCTTCGCAGAAAAAACAGGGGGCACCTGTTCCTGGCGGCCAAGAAAACTTCCGAGCGCCTCTTCGGCAAGTGCACGGGTAATATGCGAAATGGGGTATTCTCCGTCTGTTCCGGTTTCGAGGTCGAATGAAGGAGTGGTTTTCCCGAGATATATTTCCGCGACATATTCCTTGTCGAGGCCGGTAAACTCCTCAGCTCTTCTGGTAGCCTTCCCTGTGCACAGAATCATGAGACCGTCGGCAAGCGGGTCAAGTGTTCCTGCATGTCCCACTTTGATTTTCCTTATCCCGGTACTCTCCCTGATCATTATCCTGACCTTGTTAACCAGGTCGAAGGATGTCCAGTAAAGCGGTTTGTTGAACAGCAGAACCTGTCCTTCCTCAAGCGGATTTTCTTTCCCCGGATTGTTCATCCTAGGCAATGATCATGGAAATTATACCCGCAGCGGCGCAATATACCGCAAACCATATCATTCTGCTCCTTCTCACAAGAGAGATCATCCAGCGGCATGCGATGTAGCCCGAGACAAAGGCAGCAAGGAATCCGGCAAAGATAGTCCATGTTCCGGTGGCGGGGCCTGCCGGCATATCTCCTGTCAGTTCAACCAGGTTTGCCCCGATAACAGGCAGAAGAACCATCAGGAAAGAGAATTTTGCAAGTTCCTCCTTTTTGTTTCCAAGCATCAGTCCGGTTGAGATTGTGGCTCCCGATCTTGAGATGCCCGGGATAACGGCAATTGCCTGGGCTATTCCGATGATTAAGGCGTCGAGGTAACCGATCTTCCTGTCTCTGTTCTTTGCGAAATGGCCTGCCAGAAGAAGCGCTGAAGTGACAAGGAGCATCATGCCTACAAACAGCAGCCTGCCTCCGAAAAGCGATTCGACAGGTTCCTTAAGAAAAAAACCTGCTATTGCGACAGGTATCATGGAAATAAGGATTTTAATGATATATGCTGTTTCGTCATTCAACCGGAATCTGAAAAATCCTTTCAGAAGGGCAAAAATTTCGGCCCGGAAAACCGTTATTGTTGCCAGCACGGTTGCTCCGTGAACGGCAACGGTAAAGGTGAAGCTTTCTTCGGGTTTAAGACCGAAAAGCGCTCCGGCTATTTCGAGGTGCCCGGAACTGCTGACTGGCAAAAACTCTGTCAGCCCCTGGATAAGTCCAAGAATCAACGCTTCGGCAATGTTCATCGTGCTGTAAATTTTTTATTCTTCCTGTTTCCGGGGTTTTCTCATGATGGCCCAGATCTCGAAAATGAAACCGGCAACAACCACAACAGGTGCAAGTGTAATACGCCGGAAACTGAAAATTTTTTCGCTGAATACATTCGGATCTTCCGACTTTCCCCCCAGCATCAGCAGAAAACCGGCCACGATAATAATAAAACCTATCGCGATGTATTTATAGTTCTCAGGGGGTAATGCAAATTCTTTCTTTTCTTTTTCCTGCTCTTTCTTTGCCATAATCTAAATATAAAGTTTGTCTTCCGGCATGCTCAGGTACCTGTTTACCGAGAAGAATGATGAAACAACCGAAATAATTATTCCAAGTGCAATAATAACCACTCCGAGAAGAATCAGGCTGCTTATGCCCTCAAACGAAATCATAAACAGGTATTCCCTTTCGATAAGATATATCAGACTGAGTATTAATATCATGGCAATAAGTGCGGCAATAAGGCCATGGATTGCACTCCTGACAAGAAACGGCTTGCGGATAAAACCCCTGGTGGCTCCCACCAGCTGCATTGTCCGTATAAGGAATCTCTTCGAATAGACCGAAAGGCGGATAGTATTATTGATAATTGTAAGAGCTATCAGAAACAGCAGGATACTCATCACAAGAAGGAAAATGCTTATCTTCCTGACATTCTCATTTATAAGGTAAAGCAGCGATTCCTGGTAATAGACCTCCCTGACAACCGGGTATTCGAGAATATATTTTTCAATTTTCGCCACGCTGTCGGGGTGGGTATATCCTGCATACAGGTAGACATCTATTGTGGGACTGAGAGGATTATACCCGAGAAATTCGATGAAATCTTCTCCAAGGTCCTGTTTAAGTTTGGCAGCTGCCTCTTCCTTTGAAATGTATTTGGTTGATTTTACGTAAACCTTGGCATCGAGATCTTTCTGAAGCATTCTAATATCGGCTTCACGGACGTTTTCGTCGAGCATTACCGAGAATGAAAGGCTCTCGCGGAAGTACCTGGACAACCCGTGTGCATTAAGCAAAACCAGCCCTAGCAGCCCCAGCAGGAAAAGTACCAGCGAGATGCTTATTACCAGGGTCACGTATGAACCGGTAATCCTCGATTTTGATAGTGTCTGGTCCTTTTTCTTCACCTGCCTCTGTTTTGCCGCAAAGGTAATGAACAAAATCAGAAATGATTATTCCACGAAAGTAATCCATCCATGAGGATCAGGTTCGTCTCCGTACTGAATGCCGGTAAGCCTGTTGTAAAGTTTCATGCTTACCGGGCCGGGTTTGCCGTCTTTGCAGAATTCGTAAACCTTATTGTTTTGCGGATCAAAAATTCTGGCTATCGGACTGATTACGGCTGCTGTTCCGCATGCGCCGGCTTCCTCAAATCCGGCAAGTTCCTCAACAGCTATTTTTCTGCGTTCGGTTTCCATCCCCATATCTCCTGCCAGGGTCAGCAGACTCATGTTGGTTATCGACTCAAGAATGGATTCGGAAGCCGGGGTAATGTATTTATTGTTTTTTATAGCGAAAAAATTTGCAGGTCCGCATTCGTCGATATATTTTCTTTCGACTGAATCGACGAAGATTACATTTGCATAACCTCCGTCGCGTGCAGCCACAATTGCGCGGAGGCTTGCAGCATAGTTGCCTCCTGCCTTGAAGGTACCGGTACCTTTTGGAGCTGCCCTGTCAACATCGCGTATAATGAGCATATCAACGGGTTTTACCCCTTCCCTGAAATAGGGGCCGACAGGGGTAACAAAGACAACGAACATATATTCCCCGGATGGTTTTACACCCACTTCTGCTCCGCTGCCGAAGAGCAGCGGTCTGATATAGAGTGATGCACCCGAACCATAAGGAGGAACATATTTTTTGTTAAGCGAAATGACCTTAAATATGGCCTCCCTGAACATCTCCTGTGGTACAGGTGCCATTATCAGACCCTTTGCGGATTTAATAAATCTCTTTGCATTCTCCTCCCACCTGAAGAGGCGTATCCGCCCGTCCTTCCCCATGTAGGCTTTCAGTCCCTCAAAAATCTCCTGCCCGTAATGCAATCCCGTTGCCGCCATATGAACAGAAAGATATTCTGAATCTGATATTTCAAGGGGTCCCCACTTTCCGTTGCGGTAAACGCTCCTGATATTATAATCGGTTTTCATATAACCGAAAGGGAGATTTTTCCAGTCCATGTGTTCCATAAGCCAATAAAATCTTAAAGCCCTTAAAAGTAATTCAATATTTGCAACGGGCAAAAAATTAAAGTCATTTCATTTCTTTCCCGTATTCCTGAAGGAGGAGAGCCTGTTCGGCCGGGCTGACACTTCGCAGAAGAAGTGCGGTCTGCGTTAAAAAATCGTGGTCTGCCAGAAGTGATCTTTGTGCCGAAATCCACTTATCCCTGCTTTCCACTTTGCCGTATTCCGATTCTTCCCTGAAGAGCCTGTCTGTCATCCTGATGTAGTCCACCCTTCCAAGGTAGTCATATTTTGCATCGTGCAGGATTTTATCGCAATCCGATTCGATGATGTTGCCGAAAGAATTGTTTATCAGCTTTGCAGCGGATGAAGCGTCCTCCGAAATTATGCCGTATGCTGAAAGCATTTCTTCCATAAGGCTGCATGAGGCGGCCGCCGGGGAATCATAATTGATGATATACCCTGCATAAAGAAATATGGCTGCCAGTTTCAGGGGAACATATTGCTCTTCATCTGTTTTTTCGGCATTTGCCAGCAGGTCAACCTGGTTGCAGAGACTTCTCACCTGCGTGCTGTTATGAAAATAGAGGTTAGGAGGTGCCTCATCATCGAAATATTTCAGAACCGCCTCTTCGATGTCCAGAAGCTTAAGCTTCTTCATCCTGGTGATGAATTTCCTGTTGGGTCTGTTGTTTTCATCCTTCAGGTCGTCGGCAATGCCTTCCACAAAGTACATATCTATCTCACCCTTGTACTTTACAGGCATTTTGCCCCGGTATTTGCAGATGAAGAAATCCCTTACAAATTCATGTGTCGTTCCAGAAATATTGATTTTACCGGGTTCGCCCGACGACTCCATTCGGCTTGCCGTATTCACGGTGTCGCCCCATATATCGTATGAAAGTTTTTTCTGGCCCACTACCCCGGCAATCACCGTGCCGGTGTGAATGCCGATCCTTATATCCCAGAATTTCATCCCCTCGATTTCGGCGGTTGCCTTGAGATTATTCATGTACTCCTGCATTTCGAGAGCGGCGAGTGTCACCTCAACGGGATTTGTCCGGTTTTTCTCGGGTATACCACCTGCACACATATAGGCGTCGCCGATGGTTTTTATTTTCTCGATTCCGTACTTCTCAACAACCGAATCGAAATGAAAAAAGAATTTGTCGAGTTCGTCGATAAGAATCTCGGGATTTGTTTCCTCGGCTATCTTTGTAAAACCCTGAATATCTGAGAAAAGCACTGTGACGAAATTGTATTTTGTCTTTGCCACCTTTCCCTTTGCCATCAGCTCGTCGGCCGTGTTTTTGGGCAGCACGTTCTGAAGCAGATTCTCCGTTTTTTCCTTTTCAATAATCAGTTCTTCTGTTCTGGTGTTGATTATCTGCTCCAGCATATACTGTGTGCGTGCAAATCTGTATTTAAGCTGTTCGTATAGTACCCATAAAAGGAGAAAGAAGGCCAGTACGTAACAGACAATTGCAGGAAATGAGAAATACCAGGCAGGAAGAATCCTGAAGTTAACCGGTATGCTTTCAACGGGCCCGCTGCCGGGGTGTTTCCAGCGAACTGTCAGCGAGTAACGGCCGGGTGGGAGATTTGTATAATCCCTCGTTTCCGTTTTCTGCCACCTGGTCCATTCATTATCGAAGTTTTCAAGTCTGAAACTGACCATCCCCGAATCTGGACAGGATATTACAAATGATATATTGTTATGCCGCCTGCCGAATACAAGCTTTCCCGAAGGAACGGGCCTTCCGTCCGGTCCGGTGCCGTTTGTAAAAATTACCGAGTCATGATCTACGTAAATACTTTTAACCCACACAACAGGAGAGGCATTCTCCGTGATCTGCAGGCCGGCCGCATCTGCAATGCCGGTAATTGCTGCAGTGATAACCGTAAGTTTAATCAGAAGTGCTGTTATCATCCCCGGCCGGGTTAAACTTTTCTCAAAAGTAATACTAAATAGCAACGGCACAAAATGCGACTTCCAAAATTGACTATTTTTGTCTGAAAGCTTTTATGATGGAACTTATTTTTGCCACCAACAACTCTCACAAGCTCAAAGAGATAAGCGCCATGCTGGGGAATGCCATCAGGCTGCTGACGCCGGCCGAACTCGGTATTAATGACGATATCCCGGAGGACTTCCCCACCATTGAGGAGAATGCCCTGGCCAAAGCCAGGTATATCCACCGTTTAACCGGCAGGGATGTCTTTGCCGATGACACCGGGCTGGAGATTGAAGCTCTGGGCGGTGAGCCTGGCGTTCATTCGGCAAGGTATGCAGGGCCCGGCAAAGACTTTGAAAAGAACATCGACAAAGTGCTTGAAAAGATGAAAGACGTAAACCGCAGAAATGCCTGCTTCCGCACCGTGATAGCCCTCATCAAAGACGGCGGCGAATATCTTTTTGAAGGAAAGATATGCGGAAAGATAATCAGGGAAAGAAGGGGATCGAAGGGTTTCGGTTATGACCCTGTTTTTATCCCCGATGGTTATAATGTCACTTTTGCACAGATGAGCCTTGAAGAAAAGAACAGGATATCGCACAGGTCGGAGGCGTTCAGAAAACTCCGCTCATTCCTTCTTAAAAGCTGAACCCGTGCAATAAATGACATTAAATGGCAGTTTTTCATCCATGAAGCATCGCACTCCCCTATTACTTTTTCTCGTTATCTCCTCTGTTGCAGGCGCACAGGGTCCTGTTGGCTCATGGCATGACCATCTGTCGTATTTTAGCGCTTTGTCTGTGGCAGCCGGAAGCAAAGAAGTGTACGCTTCCACCGGCAGCGCCCTGATAATCTACAACAGGGAATTTAACGAATTAAGGAAGGCCGGCAGGGTACAGGGATTGTCGGAAACAGGAATCAGCGCTGTGGGCTGGTCGGAGGAAACCTCCTCGCTCATAATCGCATACCTGTCGGCAAATCTTGATGTAATGTCGGGTAATAATATTTACAATGTCCCCGATATTAAGATGAAATATATTCCCGGTCGAAAGGAAATTTCCAGGATCAGATGCAGGGAAAAATATGCCTATCTGGCAGGCACCATGGGACTGGTTGTTCTCGACATAAACAAAAAGGAAATTCACGATACATGGAAACCCGGCGACCTCACATTCGAAGTTTTCGATGTTGCATTCTCGGGCAGCCTGGTATATGCAGCCACCTCAGGAGGCCTCTGGTATGCCCAGTCTTCAGTACCAGGCCTTTCTTATCCGGGCACATGGACAAGAGTGGAAATCTTCCCTGATCCGTCGGCTCCATTCAATTCAGTTGTTGCAGTCAACGGACTTGTATATGCAAACCGCGATGTGGAATCCTACGGTCAGGACACCATTTTCGTTTTGCAGAACCCTCAGCAGGGCTCTGTATTTTCAACATCCGGAAATCTTCACAACCTCTCGATCGACAGTTATAACGGAGGATTTACAGTTTCTTCTCCGAATATCATTCGCATTTACAACCAGGAGGGCATTCTTGTCAGAACTGTTGATTCCTACAGCGGCTCCGCCCCTGATATCAGCCATGCTGTTTATGACGGGAAAGACCTGTGGATAGCCGACAGGAGCAGCGGCCTGATAAGAGCTGTCAACGGGAATGAGTTTAACAGGCTTAGTCCGCCAGGGCCCGCCACAAGCAATGTACTGAATATTTCCGCTTCGGGCGGAAAGGCTTTCATCACCGGAGGAGGTGTCGACAATGCATGGAACAACCTGTGGAGACCATTGCAGGTTTTTACCTCCGACAACAATCTGTGGATATCCGACATGAGGCAGGATTTGCATGATGCCATGAGGATTCTTCCCGATCCGGCCGATAAAAACCATTACTGGGTTTCAACATGGGGGGCCGGACTGCTTGAATATGAGAACAACCAGCTTGCCCGTAAATACGATGCTTCAAATTCGCCTCTCGAAACTATCATCCCCGGGAAGCCTTATTCAAGGATCTGCGGAATTGCGATGGACAGGAACAGGAATATCTGGATAACCCAGACAGGTGTGCCCGGCAGCGTAAAAATGCTGAAACCCGACAGAACATGGATTTCCTTTCCCTTTACAATAGAAGCTCCCACCATAGGTGACATAATCGTAACTTCATCAGGACAGAAATGGATAATCCTGCCCCGCGGATACGGTCTTTTCGTGTTTGATGACAACGGCACACCCGATATCTTCAGTGATGACCGTTTCAGAAAAATGCTGGTAAAGGACACGGATAACAAGGTGACAGCCTACGTATACAGCATTGCCGAGGACCTTGACGGAAACATCTGGGTGGGTACCGACCAGGGACCGGCTGTCTATTACAACACCTCAGGGATTTTTGATGAGGAGCCCGTGGCCTTCCGGGTAAAAGTTCCCAGGAATGACGGAACGGGTCTTGCCGATTACATGCTTGGCACTGAAATAATCTCCTCAATAGCGGTTGACGGTGCAAACAGGAAATGGCTCGGCACTTACAACTCAGGGGTTTATCTTCTATCCGCCGACGGCACAACAAAGATCAGAAATTACAACGAGGAAAACAGTCCGCTTTTTTCAAATACCATTTCCAGCCTGGCGGTCGACGGCACCACCGGCACCGTATGGATCGGAACATCCAAAGGCGTAATATCGGTGAGGGGCGATGCAACCACCGGCGGAGAATCTTTTGGCAATATCTACGCTTTCCCCAACCCAGTCAGGGAAACTTTCAACGGCGTGCTTACCGTAACAGGACTTATGAGAAACTCAAGTGTGAGAATAACCGACATCAGCGGCAATCTGGTTTACCGGTGCACTTCCGACGGAGGCCAGGCTACATGGGATCTGATTAATTACCGCGGAGAGAGGGTCTCAACGGGCGTCTACCTCATCTTTGTGGCAAGCGAAGACGGCTCACAGGCCGCCGTTACCAAAGTCCTTATAATAAAATAGCTATTCGGTTATCAGGCTCTGGATTCTTTCAATCTGCTGTTGTTTGTTCACTTCGCGCAGGCTCTGCGCAGTCTTTGTAAAATACTGGTGACCTGAAATGAATTTCACCTGCAGCTTGTTCCAGTCGTTCAGCGTGCCAATCTTGTTCTGGGCCTTAAGTTCTTCATAAAGCGTATTCGACACCGGGATGAAGTCGCTCCTTCCAAGGTAATCGAGGTCCGAATCACAAATAATCGCCTCAAGGAGGTTTTTGGGTTTGGGCGGCAGTTTGGTGGCCATTATTATCTCGCAAATCCTGTCGATCTGTTCAGGAGAGTAATTATATGCCGGAAGCATTTCCCTTGCAAGCACAGTACCGTGATATTCATGGTTGTCGTAGGCAACAGTATGTCCTGCATCATGGAAGAGTGCGGCGGTCTTAAGCAGAAGTATCTCTTCGTCGGAGCAACCCTCTGCCCATCCTATAAGCTCAACTTCAGTGACCACATCGACGGTGTGCTTAACATTATGGTAAAAGAGGTATGACGGGAGTTCCTTTTCAAGCTTGTCGAGGATTATTTCCTGGATGTCGGTAAACTGGATAAGTCCGAACTTGATACGGAATGCCTCATTGGGGGTTCTGCCGTCGCCATCGACCGAAAATTCCTTTTTAAGTCCTTTCACCTCGTACATCTGCAGGTCGCCCTTGTACTTGACGGGAAGTTTGCCGAAATATTCACAATCGAAAAATTCCTTTACAAGTTCGTAAGTCATTACCGAAATAAGAATGCTTCCTTTTTCCGATACTGCTTCAATACGGCTGGCGGTATTTACCGTATCGCCCTTGATGTCGTAGCTGATTTTCTTCTTACCCGAGATTGTTGCAGTTACGGGCCCTGTATGAATTCCTATTTTAAGATCCCATATCCTGTTTTCGTGGCCGCGTTTCGCGGTTTCGTAATCGAGCAGGTGGTTTCTCATGGACATGGCAGCCATCACCACGTCGACCGGGTTTGTAATATTCTTAACGGGGATACCGCCCGCACACATATAAGTGTCGCCGATAGTCTTAATCTTTTCGATTTTGTATTTTTCGGCTATCCTGTCAAACTCATAAAGGATCTCGTCAAGTTCATCCATCACCGAGGCGGAATCCATTCCTTCCACCAGCTTTGAGAAACCGTGAATATCGGCGAAGAGGACCGTCGCCATATTGAACTTAAGCGACTGCTCCCTCTTTTCGGCTCCTTCCTTAAGGTCGGCAGCGGCGAATTTTTCTGCATGTGATTTGTATTTCCCGAGTTCGCCGAGGAGCTTTTCATTTTCCTTCTGAAGTTTCTTTATCTGCTCCTCAAGCTCCTGGTTCTGCTTTGCCAGCTTCGCAATGCGTCGTACTAGTTCATCACTGTCGGTAAGGGTCATAATGATGATGGGGTTGAACGGTAAAGATACAAATTTTTAAAAATGAAGACCGGAATTATTATAGCGATCAAATGTTTAAATTTGAACGGATTTATTCCGATGATAGAAACCTCCTCAGCCATAGTATTGCGGCAGTTTAAATATTCCGATTCGGGTATTATAACACATCTTTTCACTGAAAAGTTCGGTCGTCTGGCCGTTATGGTTAAGGGTGCAGGCGGACGGAGAAGCGGAAAACACCTGTCATATCTTCAGCCGCTGAATGTTGTTAACGTTTCAATTTACAACCGTCCTTCGCGGGAGATACAGCAGCTTAAGGAGATATCGCTGCTCATCTCGCCCGCGGGTATCACCGGCAATCCCGTAAAAAGCGCGATAGCGTTGTTTCTCGGTGAGGTGCTTTATTCGGTGCTCAGGGAAGAGACTCCCCAGCCCGATCTGTTTGAGTATATTTTTAAATCGGTAAGCTGGTTCGGTAATCTCGAAGATGGTATTCCTAATTTTCATTTAGCGTTTCTCGCCGGCCTGTGCAGTTACCTTGGAATAGAACCATCGGGGAGCAGGGCGTCAGAGGAAATGGTTTTCGATTATCTTAACGGCACATTCTGCTCCATCCCTCCGGCTCACGGGCATTATGAAGGAAAGCATGTCTCTTCTGTCCTTTCATCGGTCTTCAGTTCTTCGTGGGATGAGATAAAAAACATTCCGCTTACCGGATCCGACAGGAATGAAGCTCTGGCGGCTATTCTGAAATATTATTCGTTTCATTTCCCATCTCTGAGAAAAATCAATTCCATTGAAGTGCTTAGACAGGTTTTTCAGTGAAATTAAAGAAAGAGCAGTTGGTATCGTCTTAAAAATTGAACTTTTTTCCCCCATCTGGGGGGAACCAAAGGGGGGCCGGAAAGTCGGGCCACTCCCCCTTGGGAAGGGGGAGAAATTTGCACCATTTATTTTGTTATTGAATTTTAATCTCTTCAGACATTAAAAAAGTCATTCATATTTTTCCGATATTTAACACCTAAACCTCAACCGGAAGATGTCATATCTCACTTCAATAATCAATGCCATTAACAGGCGCAGAATGAAGGAGATAGATTATTTCAGGAAACATCCCGTTGAGGTACAGGAAAAAGTTCTGAGGCATCTTCTGAAGAGGGCGGCCGGAACAAAATGGGGAAGAGACCATCACTACTCATCCATCACGAACTTTGGTGAATTTAAGGCAAGAGTGCCGCTTCAGACCTACGAAGATATAATTCCGTTCGTTGAAAGGATAAGAAGCGGAGAGAAAGACCTGCTTTGGCCGGGAGAAGTAAGATGGTTTGCAAAATCATCGGGAACCACCGGAGCCAGAAGCAAGTTTATACCCGTAACAGGGGAGTCGCTCGAAGAGTGTCATTACAGGGGAGGCAGGGATGTTATTGCCCTTTATCTCCACATGAGACCGGATTCATCGGTTTTCAGAGGCAAAGGGCTTATCCTGGGCGGCAGCCATAAGATTGACAATTTCAGCAACAAATCTCTTTACGGCGATCTCTCTGCAATCCTTATTGAAAACACTCCATTCTGGTTCAATTTTGTCCGTACCCCTTCGAAAAAGGTAGCCCTCATTGATGACTTTGAAAAAAAGCTTGACATGATTGTCAGGCTTACCGTTAATCAGAATGTGACCAGTCTCTCAGGCGTTCCCTCATGGTTTCTTGTGCTGATAAGACAGATTCTTGAACGGACGGGCAAAAAGAATCTAAGGGAAGTATGGCCTGGGCTTGAGGTTTTCTTTCATGGAGGAGTAAGCTTTGCACCCTACCGCGAGCACTTCAGGCAGCTGATTGGCGACGGCGGTTTCTGTTATATGGAAACCTATAATGCCTCGGAAGGGTTCTTCGGCATCCAGGATGATTTTACTTCTCCCGGCATGCTGCTGATGCTCGATAACGGAATATTCTACGAGTTTATCCCTGCAGCTGAGGCAGGGAATCCGGGCGCCCGAACACTTGGTATGGGAGAAGTCGGGGAAGGAGTCAACTATGCAATGGTGATATCTACTAACGGCGGATTGTGGCGTTATATAATCGGCGACACGGTGATGTTCACATCACTTTATCCTCACAAATTCATCATTACCGGACGCACAAAACATTTCCTGAATGTATTCGGCGAAGAGGTAATAGTTGAAAACGCCGACAGGGCTATTGAGGCGGCATGCAATGCCACCGGAGCGGTGGTGAATGAATACACGGCTGGGCCGGTTTTCTCAGGCACTGAAACCAGGGGGTCGCATGAATGGCTTATCGAGTTTCAGAAGAAACCGGCCGATATGGAATTATTCACCCTGAAGCTTGACGAAGCTCTCAAGGAGGTAAACTCCGACTATGAGGCAAAAAGATTCAAGGACCTTAACCTTGTTATGCCCGTTGTGAGAGCCGTCCCTGAAGGCACATTTTACCGCTGGCTGAAGGAAAAAAACAAGCTCGGCGGACAAAACAAAGTGCCCAGATTGTCGAACAGCCGTGAGTATATTGAAGACCTTTATAAAATTGCAGGTATACAATGAAATTTTTCTAATTTTACACTCCTAAACCATTATCCGATGCATATTGCTATAGCAGGAAATATCGGGTCGGGAAAAACTACCCTTGCAGGCCTCCTTGCAAAACATTACGGCTGGACACCACATTACGAGGACGTTGATGACAACCCTTATCTGAACGATTTTTACGAGGACATGCAGAGATGGAGTTTTAACCTTCAGATATACTTCCTCAATTCACGCTTCAGCCAGATTATTGAAATACGGAAATCGAAGAAAACTGTTGTCCAGGACAGGACCATTTACGAGGATGCCTACATCTTTGCGCCTAACCTTCATTCAATGGGTTTGATGTCGACCCGGGATTATGAAAATTACATCAGTCTTTTCAAACTAATGAGTTCACTCATCCAGCCCCCCGATCTGCTGCTTTACCTGAGAGCCTCGGTGCCTACTCTTGTTAACCAGATCCAGAAGAGAGGCAGGGAATATGAAAGCTCCATCCGCATTGATTACCTTAAAAGGCTGAATGAAAGGTATGAGGCATGGATTGAAACCTACGACCTTGGAAAGATGCTTATCATCGAAGCCGATCATTATAATTTCCCCAATAACTCCGACCATCTTAGCGAGGTGATTGACAAGATCAACGCCGAGCTGCACGGGTTGTTCTGAGCAAGCTCCATCAAATTGCCTGAATGGCACACGGATAAACACGGATGCGACGGATTTTCGCCGATTTATACATTTAACCTGTATTGTTTCCGCCTGACCTCCGGTTAAATTAACCCCCTCGTCCCGAATAAAGTCGGGACCACTCACCCTTGGGAAGGGGGAGAGTGCATAGCATACTGAAAAAGCCGGTAATCTTTATTTTTTGTCAACCTGTTTCCGGACAAGACACCTTTTTATTTGCCCCCATCCCGGCCTTCCCCCAGGTGGGGGAAGGAGCTTAACTTGTAATTTACCTTTCTCTCTTCCCATCTGGGGAGGCAGGGAGGGGCGGATACAAGGTGTCTCTGACCATAGGTCAGTGACGGGGTGGTTGTGTACATGAACCCCCTCCTTCCCGCAGCCGCGGGAAGACTCCCCCTTGGAAAGGGGGAGAATGTATACCGTCCTAAAAAAGCCGGTAATCTTTATTTTTTGTCAACCTGTTTCAGGACAAGTTACCTTTTTATTTGCCCCCATCCCGGCCTTCCCCCAGGTGGGGGAAGGAGCTTAACTTGTAATTTACCTTTCTCTCCTCCCCATCTGGGGAGGCAGGGAGGGGCGGATACAGGGAGAATGGTTAAGATTGTTTTTATTATTCTGTACCGGTTGAAACCAACTCACTGTTTCCACATGTTCTTTTAAAAATATTTTTAACTTAGCTTCTTAAAATGTCTGCAACAGAATAACGGAAACAAAAATTTCTGATAATGAAAATGAGATTCATCCTTCTGCATGCTTTGGCCCTGTTACTCTGGCCACTGTTAACTTTTTCACAATACGATCTTTCATCCTTTCCTCCTTCCGATCCTGCCATCCGTACAGGAAAGCTTCAGAACGGCCTCACATATTACATTAAAAGCAACCGGGAGCCGCAGAAGCGTGCCAGCTTTTATTTTATCCAGAATGTAGGGGCGCTTCTCGAAAACGACAACGAGGATGGTCTGGCCCATTTCCTAGAACACATGGCATTCAACGGAACTGAGAAATTCCCGGGCAAGAAGATCATCAGTTCCCTCGAAAAGCATGGTGTTGCTTTCGGGTATAACATCAACGCCTACACCGGTTATGAGGAAACGGTATACAACCTTAGTGATGTTCCTGTCGATCCTCCGGGCCTTCTTGATACATGCCTGATGATACTGTACGACTGGTCCGACTTCATCAGCCTTTCACCCGGCGAAATTGACGCCGAACGCGGAGTGATTATTGAAGAATGGAGAACCCGCAGGGATGCAATGTTCAGGATGATGCAGAAGTATCTTCCTGTAATTCTTAAAGGTTCAAAATATGAGATACGCGACATTATCGGGGAGCTTGATGTGATACGCAGTTTCACGCCGGATGAAATAAGTAATTTTTACCGCACATGGTACAGGCCGGATCTACAGGCAGTGGCAGTGGTGGGCGATTTTGAAGCTTCCGAAATGGAGAAAAAGGTGATCGCCCTTTTTTCAAACCTGCAAAAAGCCGAATCGCCAAAACCAAGGCCGGTTTTTTCAGTGCCGTTTCACAGTGAAATGCTCTATGTGCTGGCCACCGACAGGGAGGCACCTCAGAATATTGTCTCAATCTACATGAAACACGATGCCCCTGCAGGCGATACCAAAAACCTGTCATATATGCGCAGGGATATCATGACAAGGCTTATGAATAACATGATGTCGGCAAGAATCAGTGAGCTGCTGCAGAAAGGCGAACCTCCTTTCATTACAGGGTCGATAAGTTACTCAAATCTTGTGAGGGGTGTTGATGCACTTGTCATAAATGCCGCCGCAAATCCAGGCCGTGAAGATGCTGCCCTGAGAGCCATCTATACCGAAGCTGCACGTGCGGCAAGGCACGGGTTCACCGGCGGTGAGCTCGACAGGGCTAAGGCCAATCTGCTTACATCTTATGAAAATTACTATAAACAGAAGGATAAAATCTCCAATGACGATTATTTAAATGACATCCAGGGTCACTTTCTCGACGGAGAACCGCTCGTATCGGTTGATTTTGAATACCAGTTTGCAAAAAGTATCATCCCGGGGATCACTGCCGATGAGATATCTGACTTTTTCAGAAGTCATTTCAGAACAGAAAACAGCGTGATGGTAATACAGGGACAGGAAGCAGAAGGATTAAAACACCTTAGCAGGAATGAGGCCCTTGCAATAATTGATGAGATTAACAAGGCAGATATTGCTCCATACCAGGATGCTGTAACCGGAGAATCGCTTATTGAGGAAGAGCTTAAAGGTTCTCCCGTAATAAAGACATTGCGATTGCCACAGTTCGATGCCGTTGAATGGACTCTTGGCAACGGGGCAAGGGTTGTTTACCGTAAAGCGGATTATGAAAAGGACAATGTTATCCTTACGGCATACAGCAACGGAGGCACTTCTCTTTACGATATTGAATATCTTCCTTCGGCAACAATGCTGTCGTCGGTGATTAGCATGTACGGGCTGGGAGATTTCGATAACATTACACTTCAGAAGATGCTGGCAGGAAAGAAAGCGACCGCTTCTGTCTCGCTTGGTCAGATTACCGAGGGCATTAACGGTAATTCGACACCGAAAGATTTTGAGACCATGATGCAGCTGACATATCTCAGGTTCGCAAAACCCAGGTTCGACAGGGAGGCGCATGACGCGATAATGGCAAGGTATGCGGCTTTTGTCGCAGGTATGGTGAATGATCCTTCGAAGATAATGCAGGATTCGGTATCACTCTTCCTGACAAATTACAGTCCCCGGACAATAATTCTTAACAATGAGATGCTCGGCAAGGTCGATTTCGCGATGATTGAAAAGATATACAGGGAACGCTTTGCAAATGCAGCCGACTTTGTTTTCTTCATTGTCGGCAATGTTGAGGAGGAGGTAGCCAGGCCGCTTGCTGAAAAGTATATCGGATCTCTTCCATCGTCACTTGCCAGGGAAACATTTCTCGACAGGAATGTGCGGCCCCCGAAAGGAAAGTTTGTAAAAGACATCAGCATACCTCTTACCGTACCAAAGGCTACAGTATTCATTAGCCATTCGACCGACCTGAAATACACTCCCTTTAACAATGTGTCACTGAAGGTGATAAACGGGATTCTTGACCTGGTATTTACGGAGAAGGTACGCGAAGAAGCCGGTGGCACCTATGGAGTATCTGTCTCTCTCACTTCGCAGAAATATCCCTGGCAGAATGCTTCCGGGCTTATCATGTTCGACTGCGATCCTGAAAAGGCTGAGGCACTCAGGAAGATTGTGTATGATGAAATCGACAGACTGGTAAAAAGCGGGCCGTCGAAGGAGAATCTTCAGAAAGCTGTGAACAACATGCTCAAAACTAGGGAAGAATCGAAACAGCACAATAATTACTGGAGCAACGCCCTGTACTCTTATTACTTTAACGGGATAAATGTTGATGACCCGGTCAATTTCGATAACATACTGAAAAAGCTTACTGTTAAAGACATCAGAAAAGTAGCCGGGCAGTTTTTCGGCCGGGCCGATGTGGCAGATATTGTCTTCAGGCCAAAGTAGAAGAATCCGTTTTTAATGCAGGAACGGCTCTCCTGACATAAAAAAGCATCTTTTTAAGTTCCTGTGCCGGAGAAGGGAATATTAAAAAATTTTCTCTTTCAGCTCTTTTTTTCAACGTTTTTTTATAAATTAGATAGTTTTTCCTTTTATAAGGAAGGTCGGGCGCAGCAAATACCATCATTGTTTTAAAAAGCAGGCATTTTCTGTGTGACTGACGGGGCGGGAGCATGCCCGGAGGGCAAGCAAGGAGAAAGTTGAGTGAAACGAAACCCTGACCGTATTGAAAATCCTGACCGAAGTGTCAGGAGTGTCAGGGGCGAAAGTTAAGCCCCCTCTTTACGAAGTAGAGAGTATTCTAGTCTTCGCCGGGCCCGCACCCGTCAAAACTTAGCTTTGCCAGAGGCCCGGTTCTTTGGGCAGGCAAAGAAAGTAAGAGTAATTAT
>JARKQN010000127.1 GCA_029974835.1 Bacteroidales bacterium | reverse complement strand
TCCACGCCGTGAGCTTCACGGTGTATTTCCCCTGTTTCTGATAGCGGTGAACAGGTTCCGGTGCCGATGAGCTGCTTCCATCGCCGAAATCCCACCTGTACCTTACCGCCCCGGCAGAATAGTTCGGGAATCTCACCTCATAATAATCGGACGCGTCTTCAACGGGAACTATCTCGAACCTTGCCTCCGGCAATGGCCATACCGACACCTGTCCGGCAGAGGACGAAGACATGCCATTATTGTTATAGACTTTAAGGATTATTTTGTAAATGCCCGGAGTTTCAAAAGTCCATTCCGGTTCAGGATCGCGCGATGTGCCGCCTTCACCGAATGACCATAAGCATGAATCGAAGGGGGCCGAAGTGTTCCTGATCTTTATTTTCAGAGGAGCGCAGCCTTCTGTTACGGGGAGCCTGAAGGATGCCGAAGGATTTGTACGGACCCTGCCTGCCTCTCCGGTGCTGTTTAAATATACTGCAGGTTTCATTTTCCTGAGTGAGTCGGAAGCGACAGGCATGCTATGGCCGTGATCGGAAGATCCCGACCGGCTTCTGCCATCTTCCTTGCCGCCCTGCACCTGTAACCTCGTTTTATTACCTGTATTATTAAGAGCTTCGTTTTTTTGTACCGGCCAGGAATAGTACAATGTAACGGTATCTGCAGGTATTCTGTTTTCCTTTGTTATTTCTTCCGTGCCACCTGTTTCTTCATATGAATCCACAGCGGTAATAAGCATAACAGATGCTGTAATTACAGCAACAGCGGCAGCGGCGTAATAAATATTAAACCTTGCAGGATTAAAACGTAAAAATTCCTTCAGGGCAACCTTTCTGAAAAGAGATTGCCTGAGGCTGTTGCCGGGAACAACTTCCGCACCGGAGAGCTTTTCCCTGAAAAGATCATCAATATTTACTTCACGCCTGCTCACTTTTCTTTTGTTCTGTCATACTTATTTCTTCATCCGAGGCAGGATAATTATTTTTAATTTTTCTCAGTCTTTCAAGTTTTTCCCTGATGGTTGCCTTTGCCCTGCTGTACTGCGACTTTGATGTGTTTATGTCTATGCCAAGCATTTCAGCAATCTCCTTATGTTTATAACCTTCAACCGCATAGAGGTTAAAAACCATTCTGTACCCCGGAGGCAGTTCATTTAGCACCCTGAAAAGTTCGTCGGAAGTAAAAAGATCCTCCTCAAAACTTTCTGTTCCGGTTTCGGCAGACACAAATTCTTCTATCTCAACATGGTATCTGTGCCTGAGGCTCCTGTGGTACTGGGTGATTGCGGTGTTAACCGCAATTTTCCTTATCCAACCGGTAAAAGAACCCGTGCCTGAGTAATCTTTTATGCTGAAGAATATCTTCAGAAACGTCTCCTGAAGCATATCCTCAGCCTCAGCCCTGTCGGTTGCATACCTCATGCAGACACCGAGCAGAAGCCTGGAATACCTGTCGTAAAGCATCTGCTGAGCTCTCCTGTCGTGCCTCACACATCCCTTTATTATATCAGGATCACTCAACATTGGTCTGCGACAATTTTAAGACAACAATATAAAACTGTTGGTTGCACTGTTTAAAAAAATGTTCATAAAAATAACGCCTTCCCGCAAATCATTATTTTATTGTGATAAAGGTCAGCAAAATTATCATCCCTGCATCTTTAAATTTGAGTCTGTTATTCAAAATATGAAAAAAAATTTAATAGTGTCCGATTAAAAGAATGAGATTCTTCGCTTCGCTCAGAATGACAGACATTTATAGAGGCGGTGTTTAGGAGGAGTTGTTTGTCGGAGGCCTCGCCTCCAACAAACAACTGTCATTCTGATCGCAACGAAGTGAAGCGAAGAATCTCATACTCAATTTTCAAAATTATCCGTTTAATAATGCAAAAGAAAATAAAATGATAAGTACATTCTCATCCTGACAAGAAAATAAAATTAATAACATAGACCATGATTAATAAACTTATAGCTTCGGTTTTACCATACTTCCCGAAAAAATTTATCTGGCTCTTTTCAAAGTCGTACATATCGGGTGAGACAATTGATGATGCGATGAGGGTTTCGCATGAATTCAATTCAAGGGGAATAAAAGTAACCATAGATGTTCTCGGAGAGTTCATACGCGACCTGAACGAGGCTCAGAGAAATAAGGAGGAATATATTAATCTGATAGATTTTGCACATAAGAGCGGTATCGACGGAAATTTCTCTCTTAAGCCTACAAGCTTTGGTCTTCTTATCGACAGGGAGGTTTGCTACAACCATATCAGGGAGATAGTTGCAAAGGCAGCATCAATAAATAATTTCATCAGGATTGACATGGAAGACTCCCCATGCACTGATATGGAAATTGACCTTTACAGGAGGCTGAAAGCGGAATTCCCCCGGAGTGTTGGTCTTGTTCTGCAGGCTTATCTGCATCGTACAAAAGCAGATATTGAGAAACTTCTGGAGGTTCACACTCCCGAAGCTCCACTTAATTTCAGGCTTTGCAAGGGAATTTATAATGAACCGGCATCAATTGCATGGAAAAAATATGACGAAATAAACAGCCACTACCTCGATGATCTTGAACTGCTCCTCGGCAAAAAAGTTTATGTAGGTATTGCCACGCACGACAAGCCTTTAATTGACGGGGCTTATAAACTGATTGAGAAATACAATGTTCCCAGGAACATGTATGAGTTCCAGATGCTTTACGGCGTTACACCCAAGCTGAGGGACAGTATAGTGAGCCAGGGGCATACGATGAGGATATATGTTCCCTTTGGCAAAGAATGGTTTGGGTACTGTACACGCCGCCTTAAGGAGAACCCGAGGATGGCTTCCGACATTATTAAGGCAATATTTGTAAAGGGTTGACACGCCCGGCCGGGTCTGATCAGTTCCCGCTCTTTCTCAGTGACTCCTTAAAGAGTCTGTTGAGTTCTTCAATCTCCCTGCCCGAGATGTGTGGTTCGGGGGCTTCAGGTTTTTCGGGCAAGCCGTGAATAAGGAGATACGCTGCGGGAAGGAGCATAAAAGGACTTATTCCTGCAATCCTGTCGGAAGGAATACCTCCCCTCTCGTATGCCTCTGTTTTCTGTTTCTGGCGAAGCAGCTCATAATTCATTGAGGGATCTCCTAGTTTATTCCAGCCTGTTCGTCCCTGGTAGGCGGCAGCCGAGATATTGTTCCGGGCATTGCCGAGGAGCCGATCCTGCTCAGAGGATTGCATTACCACGCCTGATAATGAGGGAAGCCTGGGAATAATCAACACCTCTCCAATCCCGATTGTGTCGGGCGAGAGATATACGCCTGTAAGAACCTCCTGTGTTCTGAGTGTGTCAGGGACAACATATGTATGAGGCTTGTAACCGAGCCTCGTAAACCGGACAGAGTCATTCTTAACTGCGAAGAATGAGAAAGTGCCGTCATCCCGGCTTGTGCCGCTCAGTGCACTGTTAATGTAAACCTGCGATCCTCCAAGCCTCGCACCCGATTCTGCGTCAATCACCACCCCTCTGAAAAGAATCCGGTTATTTCCCTGCTGTGCCTGCCCCCATGCCGACCCGGTCAGGAAAACTGCCAGTATAAAACTCATGAAATCCCTTCCATTCATAAAATTATCACCTTACAGCCTGAGAATCAATTCATCAAGAGTGCGTTTGGGAACATGGTGTGTTTTTTCGCTGTCGCGCCAGTATTTAACATTATTATCTTTTATATCCTCAACTACAACTTTTTCAACCGGTTTGCCGAGGGCAAGGACAAGAAGGATTTCATATCTGTCGGGGATGCCCAGCTGACTACGGAGCAGATCTTTTTTAATCGATGCTATGATACAGCCTCCGAACCCGGCTTCGACAGCGCCGAGCATCATGCTCTGGGCCGCTATACCGGGATCAAATCCGAAGTTTGACGTAATTTCGGTATCCCCGAGAACAATTATATATGCTGCCGGTCTCTCACCCGGTTCAGGTCCGGGCCATTCCGGAAGGTAACCCGCCCATGCCGTTGCAGGGAAAATCTTTTCACAGTCGTCAGGAGAAGTGTACAGCAGATATTTCAGAGGCTGCCTGTTGGCTCCTGAAGCCGAAAGCCTGGCGTAACCAACCAGCTTTCTGAGAAAGTCGTAATCAATCCTTACCGATTCATCGAACCTTCGGTAACTTCTGCATTTTGATATCAGATCTGAAAATTCCATATCATCTGTTATTTGTTAATCTGTTCACAGCAAAAAAATATCCTTGTTTAATGTATTTAATTATTTACCTGAAGGAATATTGTTTCAGGAAGCTCCGGGATCACGCCTGCACCGGCGGCCCTTCGGAAAAGTTCCGATACGGCCATCCTTCCCTCCTTCCCCATGCTTTCCGTGAAACTGTTTACATATAACTCAATATGCCTGCCAATGACCTCATCGGAAGTTTCCTGCGAATGCTGCTTAATAAACTGATATGTTTCCGGTATATTGTTTTTGGCATACTCAATGCTTCTCCTTATTATCCTGTTTACAGAACGGGCAACATTTTCCGGAATTTTTCTGTGAATGGCAATGGTCCCCAGCGGGACCGGCAGTCCGGTCATATTCTCCCACAGCATTCCGAGGTCGGCGACTTCCCTGAGTCCCTTTTCCCGGTAAGTAAATCTTGTTTCATGAATAATTATACCGGCATCAGCTTCATCATTCAGAACCGCGTCGGGGATATCAGAAAAAAGATATACTTTTCTTTTTACCGCTCCGGGTCTGAACATACCGAAGAGAAGGTTGGCCGTGGTATAGATACCCGGAATTGCAACTGTTGAATTATCAATATCTTCCAGGGTCATTTCTCTTTTACTTATCACAAGGGGGCCGTTACCCCGCCCTATAGCTCCGCCCGAATCGAGTATAATATAATCCCGTGAAGCGTGGGCATAGGCATGGTAACTCAGTTTAAGGAGTGAGGCCTTACCTTCGAAAGCTGTTCTGTTAAGATCCTCAACATCAGCCATAAAGATTTCAAATTCCAGGCCTTCCGTATCAACTTTATTATTTACGATGCCGTGGAAAATGAACGTGTCGTTGGGGCAGGGAGAGAATCCGAGAGTAAGTTTCATGCTTCTTCCAGTATTTTAAAAAGTTGCGTCAGCCCTGTCGTAAGGTTTCTCAGGGCTTTGTCCGTATCCCAGCTGCCTTTTGTGCGGAGCCCGGCAAAATTTGATACCGCCCTGAGCGAAACGCATGGTATCCTTTCCATGGCACACACGTAAAAGACTGCCGCACCTTCCATGGTTTCAATATCAGGGTTGAAAAGCCTCCTTAGTCTTTCGGCCGACTCTTCGGTACCGGTCACAGTGTTTACTGTAACTGCTGCTGCAGGTTTGAATATTTCCGAAAGCATGTCTGTGAACCTGTTCCGGCAGATAATTCTGCCTTCCGAGAAAGGAAAAGTGTCGGCATTAAGGAAAGGAGTTGTGCTCAGATGCCTGAACCCGCCCGGCTCTTCCATACCGAGGTCTGCAAAAGTATCTGACACAGGCATAACCAGCGCCCCGGGAGGAAGAGATTTCCTGAACGACCCCGCAATACCTGCGTTTATTATCAGATCCGGTTTGCTGCCCGAACACAGGAAGTTTTTCAGATGCCATGCTGTCGATACAGCCCCCACGCCGGATACAATAACATTTATCCGGCTCCCTGATGGGTCAGAAACGCCCGTCGGACTGTAATTCTTCAGCGCACCTGCTTCAGCTTCAGTTGCAAACACGCATAGTGTCTCCATCGATCCGGTTTAATCACTGTTCAGACAGCTAAGTTATTGCTTTTAAAAGTAAAAATGATAACCTTTACATGTTGATTATGAAATAATCCCTATGGTTTATCTTACCAGGCGTGAAAGGTTCAGTGCGGCTCACAGGATGTACATCCCCGAATGGTCTGACGAACAGAACCTGGAGGTCTTCGGAAAATGCTCGAACCCTTCATGGCACGGGCACGATTATGTGCTTTTCGTAACGGTTAAAGGCCCGCTCCCCGAAAAAACCGGTCTTGTTATCAATATTAACAGCCTTAAGGAGATTATCAGGGAGAAGATTATTGACAAAGTGGATCACAAAAACCTCAACCTGGAGGTTGATTTTATGAAAGGAATAAATGCGACTACCGAGAACCTGGCGGTGGCAATATGGAATGAGCTTGAAAAGCCCCTAAGGGAGGCAGGCTGCGAACTGCATTGCATAAGGATTGATGAGACAGAAAACAATACAATTGAATATTATGGCAAAAAAGATTAAGGTTATCGAAAACGGATTAGTTGAAACTGAATCAGGCTATACCAAAGTTGAACAGTGGAATCAGGATAATGTAAAGGAAGTTGCCGATTATTACAGGAAGATACTGGGCCTTCTCGGAGAAGACCCCGGCAGGGAGGGTCTCCTGAAAACGCCCGAAAGGGTTGCCAAGGCGCTTTATTTCATGACGATGGGATATCATCAGAATCCGTGCAAAATACTTAACTCCGCCAAATTCAGGGAGGATTACAAACAGATGGTACTGGTAAAGGATATTGACATATATTCGTTATGTGAGCATCACATGCTTCCATTCTTCGGGAAGGCTCATGTTGCATACATTCCAAACGAATACATTACGGGGCTTAGCAAGATAGCACGTGTGGTGGAAGCTTTTGCCCGCCGTCTGCAGGTACAGGAAAGACTTACAACGCAAATCCGCGACACCATACAGGATTGCCTTCAGCCTTTGGGGGTCGCCGTTGTTATAGAGGCCCAGCATATGTGCATGCAGATAAGAGGCGTTCAGAAACAGAACTCGGTTACAACAACCTCCGCATTCACAGGCTGTTTTATGCAGAACTTCCGCACAAGGGAAGAATTCATGCACCTCATTGGCACACGGCTTCACTGATTTTTTCTATTTTTGCAGCTCCGGAAAAATCCGGATATTTCAGGCTATCGGGAAATAATATTCAGATAATATGACAGCATTCGTATTCCCCGGTCAGGGGGCTCAGTATCCCGGAATGGGAAAAGATCTTTATGAGAAATACCCTGTTGCGAAAGATTTCTTCGAACGGGCCAACTCCGTCCTGGGTTTCAGGATAACGGATATTATGTTCGGAGGTACGGAGGAAGATCTGAGGCAGACAAAGGTTACACAACCTGCTGTTTTCCTCCACTCAGTCATAATCACCTCTGTGATGGGAACTTCCTTCAAACCGGCAATGGTTGCAGGGCACTCCCTCGGTGAATTCTCCGCAATAGTAGCATCGGGGGCCCTCTCCTTCGATGAGGGTCTTACACTTGTGTCGAGAAGAGCCTCGGCTATGCAGAGAGCCTGCGAAATAAATCCTTCGACAATGGCGGCCATTCTCGGACTCGACGACAACATAGTTGAGGAAGTATGTGCAGGTTTCGGAGGAAGAGTTGTTCCCGCAAACTACAACAGCCCTGGCCAGATCGTGATCTCAGGCACCAATGAGGCGGTCGACCAGGCAATAGAAATCCTGAAGTCGAGGGGTGCAAAAAGGGCTCTGAAGTTGTCGGTGGGTGGAGCTTTTCATTCTCCCTTAATGGAACCTGCGGGCAAAGAGCTTGAAGAGGCCATTAACTCGGCAAAATTCTCAAAACCTTCCTGTCCCGTATTTCAGAATGTAAATGCACTTCCGTCATCAGATCCCGGGCAGATAAAGGCCAATCTTGTGCTGCAGCTTACATCACCCGTAAGGTGGACTCAGACGGTTCTTAACATGATCAAGGCGGGGACAGACAGTTTCGTTGAAGCAGGTCCGGGGAATGTTTTGCAGGGACTTATTAAGAAGATCAGCAAGGACGTAGAGGCAGGCAGCGTCGCCCTCTGATTGGGGTCTATTCAGAAGGTTTCAGAACCACACCTTTGTGTTTTCTGCCGTCGATCATTATTTCGAGCGGCCGGGTGAACCGTACATGCCTGAGATACTGGTTCTCATGGACAGCGGGGTGTCGGTTCAGCCATTTCTCATCAAAGAAACCGTCACCCTCAAAGGGGTTCACCGTGAAATACCCGACCCTGAAGGAAGTAAGATTCTGAAAGAAATGTGTTCCCTGGCTGGGATCGACACGGTAGTTTGCAAGACCAGCCTCCACAATTATCCTGGCTGCCGAGATCTGGGGCCATTTTACCGGAACGCCAAGCCAGGGGTCGGATGAACCCCATCGTCCCGGCCCGATAAGAACATATCCCGATCCTTCCTTTTGAAAGAGCGAATTGATTCTCTCAAGTTCCTCTGCAATTTTCTCGTTCATTGCAGGATTAAATGAATCCTGCCTGAGGTAGATAATATCATGTATCCCCCTGAAAACGCCGTTGCCCAAAGCCGCTGACGACCACACTATTGTTGCATCGGGTTCAACTTTGTCTATATCAACGCTGATCGCCTGTTCGTTTTGCACTATCGGCCTTATCTGAAGGAAGTTGAATATTTTCGGCATTCCAGGAGGTGTTTCGAGGTTCGCGGCAAATTCTATCTCAATGGGATGGTTCATCTCCTGCGAACCTGATTCGAGGAGGGAATCAAGTATCTCGGCAAGCGGGAACCGGTTATACTGAAGTATGCCTGCGAAAGTGATTATTCTCGTACCCGGCCTGTTTATGCCATCATAAAGTATATTGTTATTACTGTCGTATGTAGATGCAAGATACTTCAATGCGGTTTCATTGTTTGCATCCTTTATCTTGATCTTCTGCAGGTTAATCCCGTCATCGGTGGAAGGCACAAACTTACTGACGTTCAGATCAAGCGCATAAAAGTATTTCTGCGATTCGCGCAGGGCATTTTCGGGAGAGTTAAGCTGAAGTATCTTTTTCGGATGCTTTGGCGAGAACCTGAGCGACTGCCCCCCTTCCACTACCAGGCGCCCGAGGCCGAATGCCACGTTGGCAATTCCGTCTTCCGATTTTTCATGGCCTACAGGATAGTAGTTTATTGATCTTGCAACGCCTGAAAGTGTAGGATAAAAAAGATCATCGTGTCTGCTTCCGCATACCTCCTGTATGATAATCCCCATCTTTTCCTCATCTATTACGTTGGATGTGGCGGTCATATAGGCTTTGCTCATCCTGTAATAGACCGAAGCATAGACCTCCTTTATGGCATCGGCGATTAGCTGAACCATGTACCTGTTGTCTGGCACGCGGGGTATCATGTAGGTTGAATAGATGCCGGCAAAAGGCTGATAATAGGAATCCTCGAGCTTGCTCGACGACCTGATAGCCAGAGGATAATTCCGGGAAACCGACAGAAAAGCGTAAAAGTCCTGGTAAACCCACCCCGGCAGTTCGGCGCTGATAAACCTTGCAAGTATATCTTCATCAGGCAGGTCCGACATTGCAACGGAGTACAGATTGTTGTTGTCCATGAATTCGTCAAAGGCATCGGTACTGAGGACGATTGTCCGGGGGATTGAGATTAAAACGTCGGGGAATTTTCTGTATAACTTGTTTTTCTTTATGATGCTGTTGATAAAGGCCAGTCCCCTCGCCTTTCCGCCAATGGACCCTTCGCCTATTCTTGAAAATATCTGGTATTCATCAAAACTGGCTCTGTCGAATTTTGCTATCACCCCCCTGCCCTTACCCAGCCTGAAGCTTGAGATAGCCACGTAAAGGAATCTTCTCATTTCGTCGAGGGTGGCAAAGTCTTCCTTCCTCAGGTACTTAAAAAGCTGGGCAACGGGAAACAGTGCCCTCGCATTGAGCCATTTCGAGAAATGGTTTCTTCCGGCATGATATTCGAGCGACTTGTCGGGAACAGTAAGTATCTTTTGCTGAAGACTCTGCAGATCTGTTGCAATGGCAATGGGTTCCATCGTGTCGGGGTTTCTGAAGACAAACGGCCCGAATGCCAGGTTCTGGATGATGTAATTACGCAGTTCGAGGGAGAGGGTTTTTGAATACTTGAAAATAAACCCTGCACCCAGTTCTTCGGCTACTTTTTTGTGTTCAAGGCTTGACGACTGCAGCAGAAATGGAACATGGTCGTCGTCGGCCTTCACAAGCCTGCAGAGTTCCACACCCGCATTTTCATCCGTTACCCCGTTGCGTTTGTAACAGATGTCGGAAATAACACCCAGAACATTGTATTTATATCTTTCATAAAGTGCCACTGCCTCCTCAAAGTTAGTTGCGAGCAGGATTTTCGGCCTTCCCCGCATCTTCAGCATCTTCTGGTGTTCGTTAAGAGCCTCCCTCTGAAAATCGAGCGACTGCATCAGGACTATCTTGTACAGATTGGGAAGATAGGATGAGATGTACCTCCTGGAGTTTTCGACAAAGATAATTGCCTGCACGCCAACCTGTTCAATATCATGCGGAGCATTCATCTTATCTTCCAGCAGCTTGATAATTGCCAGGATAAGCGAAGCATCGCCGAGCCAGCAGAATACGTAATCGATGGCACTTAAATCTTCTTTCTCAACCCTTACCGATACTTCGCGCGAGAAATAGGTCAGGACCACTATAGGTATCTTCTCATACAGCTGTTTTATCTGCTTTGCAAGCGTGAAGACCTCGGTACCTTTCACGCTCAGCATGGCAATTACAAGGTCTATGTTACCTTCGGCCAGAATTCTGAAGGCATCTTCGGCGTTATCTGTCTGAACGAAAGAAGGCGGATAGCGCAGGTTGAGCGAAACATATTCATTGAAAATCTGCTCATCTATCCTGCCGTCTTCCTCGAGCATGTAATTATCGTAGTTGCTGCAGATAATAAGAACCCGGTGTATCCTTTTCTGCATAAGGAGATCGAAGGAAGTATCGGAGAAATCGTACTTCTGAAGATCCATTATGCCATCAATAACAGCCATATAAAGCGACGATTGAGGTACGGATCAAAAATACTAAATATAAAGACAGGAAAATACCCGGCGGTAATCAACGGGTTTATTCAACATCCCAGACAGTTCCGGAATTCAGAAGGTCATTCATGCATTTTATCTTTGAACCCGCTTTAACCTTTTCTATCTGTGCATGAACGGCCGTTTCGTACGACTCACCTTCAACCTCTCTTATAACGCCCAGTGCAACAGGGTACTCAGGATATCGCATGTTTGCAAGAAAATAATGAATACCAGGGTTGGGTTCGTGGGCATCGTGCACCAGTATGTCTTTTTCGGTAACTCCGTTCTCCCCTATTTTCACCACCTTTAATTTAAGGCCTTCCAGAATCAGACCGCTCTTCCGGTCCTTGCCGAAGATCATCGGTTCGCCGTGCCTGAGTGTGATTGTCCGGTCTTCCTTAACCTCCTTGCCTGCATAAATATCATGAACGCCGTCATTGAAAATGACGCAGTTCTGCAGTACTTCCACGACCGATGTGCCTTTATGTTTTGCGGCTTTGGTAAAGATCTCCGTAGAAAGGCTCACGTTGCTGTCGATGGTTCTTGCAAAGAATTTTCCGCGGGCACCTATAACAAGCTCGCCGACGGAAAACGGTTCCTCGAGAGTTCCGAAAGGGGATGTTTTTGTAACATGTCCCCTTCCTGAGGTTGGTGAATACTGGCCCTTAGTCAGTCCGTAGATTTCATTGTTAAAGAGCACCAGGTTTATATCGATGTTTCTTCTTACGGCATGAATGAAGTGGTTTCCGCCAATTGCAAGAGAATCTCCATCGCCGGTCATCACCCATACCGAAAGGTCGGGCCTTGCAGTTTTAACTCCGGTTGCAATGGCGGCCGCCCTTCCATGGATACCGTGGAAACCGTAGGTATTCATGTAGTATGGGAGTCGGGATGAACATCCTATGCCCGAAACGAAAACATATTTTTCTTTCGGGATCCCCATTTCAGAGAGAGCCTTCTGAATTTCGGACAGGATGGCATGATCCCCGCAGCCGGGGCACCACCTTACTTCCTGGTCGCTTTTGAAATCTTTCGGGGTGTATTTTAAGTCCTTGTTTTCTTCCATTACTTTTCCTCCAGCAGTTTAATACAAAACTCTTTTATTTCCTTTACTGTAAAGGGAAGTCCCTGCACCTTATTGAGCTGATAATAACGGAAATCCTGCAGTTTCATTCTGAGGTAATCTGCAAACTGTCCGAGGTTCAGTTCACACACTGCAATCTTCTTAAATCTTTTGAAAACATCAGCGGTGTTTGCAGGTAGAGGGTTGATATAGTTGAATCCTGCCAGGCTAATACTGTAACCCTCGGCTCTAAGTTCTTTGACAGCCGTCAGAAGATGACCATATGTTCCGCCCCAGCCTGTAAGCAAAAGGTCCCCATCCTTATCTCCGAAAACTTCAAGGTCAGGTACCTTTTCCAGGACTCTCTTAACCTTTTCATCTCTCATCTTAACCATGTATTCATGGTTCTCCGGCACATATGATACTGTTCCCTTAATTGTTTTTTCAAGTCCTCCAATCCGGTGTTCCAGTCCGGGAATTCCGGGTATTGCCCAGTACCTGTTGAGTCTTTTTTCGTCTCTCCGGTAGGGTATGTATTCACCTGAGGCGGGCTGGTGATATGGTGGTGTTACTGATGGCAGGGCTTCCATTTCGGGAATTTTCCATGGTTCGGATCCGTTTGCCAGGTAGCCGTCGGTGAGAAGCAGAACGGGAGTCATGTGTTCGATGGCAATCCTTGCGGCTTCGAATGCGAATCTGAAACAATCTGATGGTGAAGTGGCTGCCATTACGACCACCGGACATTCGCCGTTACGGCCGTAAAGTGCCTGGAATAGGTCGGACTGTTCCGTTTTTGTCGGGAGTCCGGTGGAAGGGCCTCCGCGCTGAACATCAACAACTACCAGTGGCAGTTCGGCCATCACTGCCAGTCCGATGGCTTCTGATTTCAGTGCAAGACCTGGCCCCGAAGTGGTGGTGACCGCCAGATAGCCGGAAAAAGATGCACCTATAGCCGAGCATATTCCGGCAATTTCATCTTCGGCCTGAAAGCTTATAACACCAAGATCCTTCCTGGCGGCAAGCTCTTCGAGTATGCCTGTTGCAGGAGTAATGGGATAGGAGCCAATGTACAGTTTCAGTCCAGCCTTTTCGGCTGCAGCCAGAAAGCCCCAGGCCGTGGCCGTATTGCCGTTTATGTTGCGATACCTGCCTTTGGCAATGCTTGCAGGATTTATGCGTACGGGCGTAAGCGCTTCGATGGTTTCGGCGTAGTAATAGCCTGCCCGAAGGGCAATCTTGTTGGCCCGGGCAATCTCCGGTTTGTTTTTGAACTTGGTGTCGCAATAATCCTCAGTATATGCCAGTTTGCGGTCGAACATCCAGTAAACCATTCCAAGGGCAAACATGTTTTTGGTACGGAGTACTGATTTCGGATCAAGTCCGAAATCCTTAAGGGCCTCTTTTACCATTGAGGTAATTGGAGCAGCGATGATGTTGTAACCGTCAAGTTTTTCTTCGGCGACAGGGTCTGAGATATAACCTGCCTTCTGAATATTTTTCTCTGTGAAATTGTCCTTATCGTAAATAATTGTACTGCCCTCCTTTATCCATGCCACGTTGGCTTTTATTGCAGCGGGGTTCATTGCCACGAGCACGTCGGCGTAATCGCCGGGTGTACTGACGTCGTAATGGCCAAGGTGAACGGTGAAACCCGACACACCTCCGACTGTTCCCTGGGGGGCCCTTATCTCGGCAGGATAATCGGGAAAAGTAGCAAGGTCATTCCCGTAGAGGGCTGCAGTATCGGAAAAGAGTGTGCCGGTAAGCTGCATTCCGTCGCCCGAATCGCCCGAGAATCTGATTACCACCTCATCCTTCTCTACAATCTGTGGTTTTTTGCTCATAATGTAGTGTTATTTTAACTTACTGAATCAGGATGCATAATTATCATGCCGTACTTATGCCTGTTTACCTGCCTTGAAAAGTATCTTTGGTTTGCAAAGTTACGGTATTAATTGAATGAAAAACCGGACATTAATCATCAATCATTTATGATTTTAATCATGATTTGCCCGTATAAAATACTGATCTGCAGGTCAGGTTGCCCAGATATCGGATTTTACCAGATTAATTTCCTTCTCGAAGAACATTCTGGCGATCTTTCCGAAGAAGTCGGTATAATCTGAAACAAAAAACCTGTCGGTGCCGTTATTGCCCGTATTGAGAATATTGTGCGATTCAAGCAGGTTGCGGAATGCGGCGGCAACAATTTTGGAAGAGTCGATAATTTCAACGTTGAAGTTAAAGAACCTGCTGATCTGATTGCGGATAATGGGATAATGCGTACATCCCAGGATAAGGGCCTCTATCCCCTCGAAAATTTCGTTTGACAGGTAAGCGCTGATGATCCGGTTGCTGATATCATCATAGATGAAACCCTCCTCTATCATTGGCACAAGCATGGGTGTTGCAAGCGAAACGACTGTTGTGCCGGGGGATTTTTCAGTGATATTACCCGGGTAAACGCCTGAACTGATGGTGCGTTTTGTGCCAATGACGCCAATTTTTTTGTACTGCCGGTTTACAACGTACTCAATCACAGGGGTTATCACGTCCATTATAATTACCTTTCCGTCAAATTCAGATACAAGGTAGTTGTAGGCAGAAGCGGAGGCTGAGTTGCAGGCAACAAGAATGGCTTTGGCATCAAGAGAGAGGAGATATTCAATAATTTTTTCTGAATATTGCCTTATGGCCTCTTCCGATTTATCTCCGTAAGGAAGGTGGGCGGTATCGCCGAAATATACCAGATTTTCTCCCGGCATTAACTGTTTAAGAGCGTGAGCCACCGTGAGCCCACCTACTCCCGAATCAAACACTCCGACAGGTCTCTTGTCCAATTTTAAAATCTGTTATCAGAAAAATATTTGCAAAACTGCTGTTAATAAAATAACAGAAAAAAGAAGACATCCAACCCTTATTTTACAAACACAGGGAGGATGCCTTCAATAGCCATGAAAACTTATTTTAAGCCGAGTTTTGCCTTGACCTGCGGCAAAACATTTACACTTTTTGTCTCGTCAAAATATCTTATCTGCGACTGTGCCACATCGAAGACATAGATAAAACCTCCTTCTTTCCCGACGTCCTTTATTGCCTTTTCAACCTTATCGAAAATAGGTTTTGTAAGGTTCGCCTGTACTTCCTGGAGCTGGTTCTGAGCCTGAACCTGGAAATCCTGGATCCGTTTGCTCATATCGGCAAGTTCCTGTTCTTTAGTCTGGCGTACCAGGTCGGTCAGGTTCTTGGCCTCTTTGTTATATGCCTCATACTTGTTATTGAATTCCACCTGCATTATTTCGAGAGTATTCAGTAATTGCTTCTGCTCTCTCTGAAGCTTTGCCATAGCGGAATCATATTCAGGCATTGCCCGGATAAGTTCATCAGTATTAATATGACCGAATTTCATGGTCTGAGCCTCTACCTTCAGACCTGCGCCTGAAAAGAGCGCAATGGCTGCTATAATTAAAAAAAGCCTTTTCATAAAATGAATTTAAGTTTATTTCGACAAAAATATACAATTAATTTTTATATCCCAATTTCTCCAGAACCTGGTCGCTGATATCATATTTCGGGTTTGCGAAAAGGACATTTCCTCCGGCGGCGGTATCAAAAATCACCGCGTAGCTGCCTTCAGCGGCAATGGTTTTGATCGCCTTCAGAATCTCATCCTGGATTGGTTTCACCAGTTCTTCCCTTTTCTTGAATAATTCACCTTCCACGCCAAAATATTTGTTCTGGAGTTCTTTCACCTCACGCTCCTTGTTAATGATCGCCTCTTCCCTTTTTGCCTTCATATCCTGTGAAAGGAGCACCACCTCATTCTGGTATGCTTTGTACATTTTCTCAACCTCTGCATAGCCGTCGGCAACCTCTTTCTCCCATTGTTTTGAGAGTTTGTCGAGTTGTTCCTGGGCGGTATTGAATGCAGGGATGTTTTTCCTGATATAGTCTGTGTCGACAAATCCGTACTTCTGGGCAGAGGCAAAGGCCGATGTCAGAAGTAGTGCTGCTGTAATTAATGCTATTTTTTTCATAATTTTCTTTTTTTGGTTAAACTTTAAAACTGCTGGCCAATCACGAAATGGAACTGCGATTTATTTGCATCGGGGTTTCCGGGCACTGCGTCGAAACCGTACCCCCAGTCAACACCAAGCAGACCGAACATTGGCAGGTTTGCTCTTATTCCGATACCTGCCGACCTGTTCATCCTGAAAGGATTGTATTCTTTCAGCTCGTACCATGCTTTCCCTGCCTCAAGGAATGTAAGTCCGTAAATGGTAGCCTGCTGGTTAAGGGTAATCGGGTACCTGATTTCAAAGGTGATTTTTGAATAAACGTTTCCGGAATAAGATCCTTTAACAGGGTCACGGGGTGTAAGTGACCCGTTTGTGTATCCCCTCAGTGCTATGACTTCCCGGCCATAGAAACTATAACCTGTCATGCCGTCGCCGCCAAGATAGAAGTTTTCAAAGGGTGATGGTCCTATATCCTTATTAAAATACCCGAGGTAACCGAATGCGAATTTAGTGTTGAGAATAAGCTTATCATTTCTGCTGAGCGGGAAGTAGTAGTCGGCTTTGAACACCCATTTATGAAATTCTATCCACTTGTATTTTACTTCATCGGTGGCGTTTGCATAGTCTGTTTTGCTGAAGAGTGAATAAGGGGGTGTAATCTGAAGTGACAGGGAGAAACTTGAACCGCTTCGCGGATAAATAAGGTTTGGTGCTGTCGAGAAACGTGTCAGCCTTCCTGTTACGGTGAACATATTTGCATTTCCGTTATCGAAAAGGAAGCTGTACATCGTATAGTTGTTCAGGTTGTATCTCTGGTAGTTCAGTTCTCCGTAAAGCGAGAACCAGTCGTCGGGCCATTCGAGTCTTTTTCCCAGACCTATTGAGGCGCCGTCGATTATCATTGATTGTCTTCCGTCTTCATTCTTTTTCTGACCGTTGGTCATGAGTGATCTGTAGAGAGAGATCGAAAAAGTATTAGGTTTTTTACCGCCCAGCCACGGCTCAACAAATGAAATATTATACGACTGGTAAATACGGCCGTTCGACTGGGCCCGGATACTGAGCGACTGGCCGTCACCCGAAGGGTAAGGTCTCCATTCATTCAGTTTAAAGAAATTGCGCATGGCAAAGTTATTGAACCTGACGCCTACTGTCCCGACGAGCATTCCTGCGCCCCATCCGCCCGAAATCTCAAACTGGTCGTTGGCCCGTTCCTCAAGGGCGTATAACAGATCAACACTTCCTGTCATCGGGTCGGGAACAGGCTGCGGATTTATCTTCTCGGGGTCGAAATGTCCCAGAACGCCAATCTGCCTTACACTCCTCATAATGTTTTCCTTACTGAAAAGATCTCCGGGGAGTGTGTAGAGTTCCCTTCTTGCCACATGCTCGTTTGTCCTTGTATTACCTTTAATTATTATATCATTCAGGTAAGCCTGATCGCCTTCGTAGATTCTTATTTCCAGGTCAACAGAATCCCCTTCAATTTTGGTTTCCACCGGAGTGAGATTTGAAAAGAGATACCCGTTATCGAGATAAAGGGAACTGACAGCATCCTCATCCACCCTGAGCCTCTTTTCGAGAAGTGTTTTGTTGTAAACCGATCCCTTATCTATATTAAGCACCTTATCGAGCAGTGATGTAGGATATATGCTGTTTCCGACCCATGAAATATTGCGGAGGAAATATTGTCTTCCCTCATGAACTTTAATCACCAGTCCAACCCTGTCGGCCGAAACAGTGTATAGAGAGTCAGATTCTATGGCAAAATCCTTGTATCCGTTTTCATTATAAAATGTGTAAAGTTTTTCCCGGTCCTCGGTGAATTTTTCGGAGATATATTTTGAAGACCTCAGGAAGTTCCAGTTCTTCTCCTTGGTTCCCTTCATCTGCCGCTTAAGCTTCCTGTCCTCAAAGTTTTCATTGCCAATAAATTCAATCCTGTCAATCTTAACCTTCTGGTTTTTATTTACATCAATTGTAAGTATCACGCTGTTTGGTTTCTCAGGATCCTCCTTCTGAATAAAATTCACTTCTGTATTCAGGTATCCTTTTTCGAGATAGTGGTCCTTGATTATTTTCTCGGTGTTGTTAAGTATGAAAGCCGTAACCTGAGAACCGTTGGGAAGGTTGATCTTATCCTTGATGTCCTGCAGTTCTGATTTCTTTATTCCGTCTATTTTCAGTGATGAGAGCCTTGGTCGTTCCTGGAGGTAAATATCAAGGAAAACAGTATCAGATCTTATTTCCGATATTGTTATCCTGATGTCGGAGAAAAGGCCCTGAGCCCAAAGTTTCTGTGCTGCACCCGATATTTCGTCTCCCGGAATTGTAATAAGCTGTCCCTGTCTTAACCCCGACACCCCGATAAGTGCGTTGTAGTCGAGGTATTTGACACCCGAAATGGTAATATTACCGATAATATAATCTTCAATATCCCTGTAATCGTAAATCGTACTGGTAGCAACCTGGGCTTCAAGTCGCAACGATTCAGAAACCAGCAGAACAACAGCCAGTAACGGAATAATTTTTTTATAACTGCACATTTTTATCATTTTCCAGAATCTGTTCACTCGTTTTTCCAAATCTTCTTTCACGTTTCTGGTAATCAATAATGGCCTCGTAAAAGTTCTCCTTGCGAAAATCGGGCCAAAGTATTTCAGTGAAGTAGAGTTCGGTATAGGCAATCTGCCAGAGGAGAAAGTTGCTTATTCTCATCTCTCCGCTGGTCCTGATTAGTAATTCGGGGTCGGGAATGCCGGAAGTTGCGAGGTACCTGCCGAAAGCATTTTCGTCATCCTTCAGGGGATCGGCTATACCTTTAATAATATCGGCGGCATATTTTTTTGCTGCTTCGGTGATTTCCCATCTTGAACTGTAGCTCAGGGCCACGATCAGGTTTAGTCCTGACAGCTTTGATGTCAGTTCAATGGTTTCGAGCAGTTTCCCGCGGATAACATTATCGAGCCTGCTCAGGTCTCCTATAACAAGGAGTCTTATATTGTTTTTTAAGAGAGTTTCCGTCTCTTTATTAAGCGAATCGGCCATCAGGTCCATCAGTGCGGCTACTTCGGAGTCGGGTCTGCTCCAGTTTTCCTTGGAGAAGGTATAAAGAGTCAGGTATTTCAGCCCCAGCCCGGCAGAAGCCTCAATAATCTCTCTTACGGTTTTTGCGCCTTCCTGATGCCCCATATTTCTTTCGAGCCCATGCTGCTTTGCCCAGCGGCCATTACCATCCATAATGATGGCAATATGCATGGGAAGCTTTCTGATATTTATCTGGTCTCTAAGCGTCATGAGTCATCTTTTTCTTTTCAGCCTTACATCATCGTAAACGGGACAGCCCGCCAGCTTGTTGTATATTTTCCATGTAACTGACAACCCTGTGTATGTATACCAGTCGTTGTTATGGAGCCAAACATTTTCTGCCGGATCTGTCAGATCAGTTAAGCCGTCAAAGTTATCATAAAAAGTTTTCCTGAAACCAATTTCCGCTTCGATACCCAGATTTTTATAGAAGTTCAGTTTAAAGCCTGCCGAAAAAGGGATGACAGGGGTATAAGTGAAGGAAGTAGTATTAATAAATGCTATGCCGGCTCCGGCGGCAAGATAAGGTGTTGATTTCCATCTCTTTCCCTGGGTATGATAGGGAAAAAAATTAAATTCAAACATGGTACTCCATTCTCCCACCATTCCCGAGAAGGACGAGGCCCTTGCCTGCTGAAAATCGTTGTTGAAATCGAGATCGTTCCCCGACAATCCGCCTGCCAGAAGATTCATTCTGAGAGATTGCCTGGGATGCAGGTTATACCTGTAAAAGAGTCCGGCGGCCGGCTGAACGGAATAAAAAAGCCTGCCCGGATTTATGTCGCCGATATAAGATGTGGTACCTGCGGTGACACCATAGTCAGCATTCCGCTGTCCGCTTATACCGCAGGCCGATGATATAAGAAAAGTAACAAGTATAATCTTTCTCATCTGTAATATTCCGGATCAGAATCGTCTGCCGCCATTCAGAAAAGCAGGCAGACCGTTGCGCCCGGTTAGCAGCTTGTAAGTGAAAGTAAAACTGAAAAAATAATATACATCGTTGGAACGCGAGTAGGGCGAGGTATAACCATCAAGATAATCGCTGAATGCATATCTTCCTCCAAGCTCCATACCAAGATTGTAATCAGGCATAATCAGCAGGTTAACGCCGACACCTGCGGGAATAACAGCCGTAAAGCCGCCCTCTTCCATACCCCTGGCTACGAGCACATCATTTCCTTTTACACCGTACGCCAGTCCGCCTATACCTGTAAAAACATAGAAATCGAGCGATGAGATAATATTGTTGAAACGTGTTTTTCTGCCCCGCGAGAACAGGTAACTGTTTTCCCTCTGGCTTTTAATGAAGTAAAATTCTCCTGTCAGGTCTGGTTCGAAAATAGTGGTTGTGGCCTCCATGCTTCGATCTTCATTTGACCCCCTTTTATCGGTTGCATGGAGCATTCCGAATGTAAGGCCCAGCTTTGCATTTAGGTTCTGGGTAATTCTGTATTTCAGCCCGCCGTTTATGTTAAAACGGGTCTGCCTGAAACTGAAATCCCTTATACCGAGGATGTTGTCTGTCTGCGAAAAACCTCCTATATCGCCGAAAAACTGGGCTGTCCCTATGCCAGCCACTGCTTCATACCTCTTGGTTTTCCAGAGCTGGGCACCGGAAAACTGAGTAAGCAGAAACAGCCCAAGCAATATTATGACAAAACGTTTCATAGCTGAATTTCTATAAATTTCTGATACAAATATAATAATAACGATTACAACGGTTAATAATTGTTCAATTCCTTTTATCAGCGCCCCACATAAGCTTATCCCTGAGAGTACTGTAAAAATCGCGCCCTCTGAGCATCACTGTCTTTAACTTTTCGTCTGACTGTTTAACCATCATCTGCTGGCTGTAAGGGAATCTCTCCACCCTGTAATCGCAGGTGGCAATATATTCTGAAGTGCGTCCTTCAATGATTAGTTTCAGGCAGGCGGTGCCAGGCAGGACTATTGGTCTGACAGTCAGATTATGGGCCGATATCGGCGTTATAATTATGCTGTTGTTGTCGGGCGGCAGGATAGGACCTCCGGCACTCAGGTTATATGCCGTCGATCCGGTTGCTGTGGAAATTATAAGTCCGTCGGAACGATATGTGTTTATATAAACATCGTTATTGAACAGGGTAATGGTAATCATGCTCAGACCCGCTTTCTGCACGGTGATCTCATTCAGTGCCGTAGGATCATAGCCCCCGAACTTGCCTGACGGCTCGGTTACAACGAGAAGGGATCTTTCAACTACATCGAAATCAAGATTATAAAGCATATCGAGCGAGTGGCATATCTCCTCCTCGTAAATATTTGCAAGAAAACCCAGCCGCCCGGTATTTATTCCTGCAACGGGGACATGCAGGTGTTTCGCCAGAATCATGGTTTCAAGAAAAGTGCCGTCTCCGCCAACACTCAGGACAAGATCGGGTCGGACAGTAAGGCCGGATGGATCAGAGAAAGCCTCCGCCTGTCCGCCCGGAACATGTTTTACATAATCCCCTGTTTTGTCGTAAACAAAGAGCCTGATGCCTTTACGGCTGAAATCGGAAATAATATGTCTGATTACATTAAGCGTCCGCTCGCTGTAGCCTGAACTGAATATTGCAACACTTCCAAGCATCTGAATCAGATATTCATATATTTAATCAGCATGTCAAGCCTCTCGGCATAGAAACGGTCGAGCGAATCATCTTCCGAGACCCATTTTCTCACTTCATACCCGTACCTTTCGAAAGTCCTGATCACTGAAGTCAGATCTCCCGAATTAAGCTTAAGTGTCACCTCCAGTCTTGTCGATTCCGGCGGAGAAGTGACAAACATGCTGAGTATCTTTATGTTGTTGCTTTCAACAATCTGTGCAATCCTGGAGAGTGAATAATCTCTCTCCAGCATTTCAAGAACTATAATACCCCCCGGCTGTTCCATCGAAGAAAACCTGGCTATATGCATAACCAGGTCATTGACAGTTATCACACCCATGTAATGACCCTTCTCGTCAAGAACCGGCACGACGGTAAGCTTAAGCCTGTACACCAGTCCTATCACTTCAAAGATGTGCTGGCCGGCGGTTACGTATGGTTTGAAAAGCGTAAGCTTGTGGTTTCCAATCGGTTCCTCGGGCTGGTTCATGTCGTATATGTCTGCATCCGAAATGAGCCCGAGGAAATCCAGATTATTTACAATCGGGAGATGGGAAATTCTGAAAATCTCCATCCAGTTAAGGGCAGTCTGCCCTGTGTCGGAGGTCTTCAGCGACGGAATTATTTCTGATATAAGGTCTTTTGCCTGCATTATTCGAAACCGGATTATCTTAATTGTCAACCAAAATAGCGAAAAAAAGTGCCATTATTATAATTTTGCACCGAAATAATTTAACGGCCCATTATAATGACAAAGTTAAGTGTAAATATCAACAAAATAGCAACAATCAGGAATGCCCGCGGAGGAAACATCCCTGATGTAAAGCTGGCAGCCATTAACTGCCAGAAATTCGGGGCCGATGGAATCACCGTGCATCCACGTCCCGATGAGAGGCATATAAGGTATTCGGATGTTTACGAAATTAAACCCGTTATTACCACCGAATTTAATATTGAAGGCAACCCCGGGGAGAGGTTCACCGGACTGGTACTTGAGGTAAAACCTCACCAGGTTACACTTGTTCCTGATGCCCACGACGCCATAACCTCAAATTCAGGCTGGGATACCCGCAGGCATCTCGCTTTCCTTAAGGAGAAGGTTGCCATGTTCAGGGAGGCAGGCATCAGAACATCCATCTTTATTGATGCCGATGCTGTTGCAGCGGAATACGCGGCATTATCGGGGGCCGACAGGGTTGAATTATATACCGAGCCCTATGCCAGGCTCTACCCTGCCGGCAGGGAAAAGGCTGTCGAACCTTATGTAAGAGTCGCCGAAGCTGCCAGGGATCTGGGGCTTGGAGTGAATGCGGGTCATGATCTGAGCCTCGAAAACCTTGGGTATTTTTCAGAGTGTATCCCCTTCCTTGCCGAGGTGTCAATAGGCCATGCATTAATCTCAGATGCATTATACTATGGTCTGGAAAATACCATAATGATGTACAAGCGTCTGCTGACTGCCTGAGTTTTCCTTTTTCAACCCGTACCACCAACCGAATCTTTTTGCCCGGAGGGGTGAGTATTAATCATATAACCGTTACGGATTCTATCTTCCCGGGGTCCACACCTGAAGGGTAGTTCATAAATCTCAGCAGTATCCGTGCAACACACAGAACATCCTTTTCGCAGTACTTCACAATCCTCTGAAGGTCATGATCGTTCCAGTAGATGCCGGCCACCATGCTGCCGTCAATGTCATCCTTGGGTGATTCGATTCCCAGTATTGCCGACAGGGTTTCAAGCGAGGTATAGTTTTTATGATCCCCGAACTTCCATAGCTCCATGGTGTCGAGAAGTTTCACCTCCCAGGGTTTCTTTCCTGCGTTATCGAGTATTGGAGGCAACGGTACACCGTTTACGATCATTCTTCTTGCCATGTAAGGATAGTCAAACTCCTTGCCGTTATGTGCGCAAAGGGTGATGTCGCGGCCTGAAGCAAATTTGCCGAGTGATGCCGAAAAATCTTTCAGGATAGTCTTTTCGTCATCGCCGAAGAATGATTTCAGCCTGAAACTGAAAGGTTCTCTTTCCGTGATTATCCCCACCGATATACAGATGATTTTCCCGAACTCTGCAAATATCCCGGCTCTCTGGTAAACCTCGGCGGCGTCCTGCCCTGGGTTTCTGAAAGTGGCAGACTTCTTTTCCCACAGCATCTGCATCCGGGGGCTGAGTGCTGAAAACTCAGGTGCAGATGGCACTGTCTCAATGTCAAGGAATAAAATGTTTTCCGGCTTGTAAGTATCGAGCATAATTATCCGTTTTAAGTCATGTGCTGACGCATCATTGAAATCAGGACCCCGATTCCGACAAGGTTCTCACCGCCCCCGGGTATAATTATATCCGCGTATCTCTTGGATGGCTCAATAAACTGAAGGTGCGAAGGCTTGACTGTCTCGTGGTATCTTTCAAGCACCTTAACAACTGATCTTCCGCGTTCGGCAATATCCCTCATTATAACCCTTCCGAGCCGGTCGTCGGCATCCGCATCAACGAAAACCTTGATATCAAAGAGCGACCTGAGGGCGGGATCGGCCAGAACCAGTATTCCCTCGACAATTATCACCCCGGCCGGAGAGACGGGGATAGTCTCCTTCGACCTGACACATGTAATGTATGAATAAACCGGCATTTCTATGCTTTCACCTGCCCTCAGCCTGTTAAGATGTTCTATTAGAAGTGGAAATTCCACCGAATCGGGATGGTCAAAATTGATTTTCTGCCTCTCTTCAAGTGGCAGATGACTGTTATCGCGGTAATAAGCATCCTGCGGCAGGACGATAACCTCACTGTTTTTAAACTCATCCACTATCTTCCTGACTACTGTCGTTTTTCCCGAACCAGTTCCGCCGGCGATTCCTACAATCAGCATATTTTTATATTTTTGTAACAGATATCCGTTGTCAAAAATAAAAATAAATCACGACCATATAAAACAGGGCTCCTGTAGAATGAATAAATGCCGTAAATGACTAAATTATATCCTTTAAAATTCGAGCCGATAATTAAAGAAAAAATCTGGGGCGGTTCTGTTCTTGCAAATGAGTACGGCAAGAAACAGGGGTCTGCCGGCCTGATAGGCGAAAGCTGGGAAATTTCGGCAGTCGAAAACAACCTGTCGGTTGTATCAAACGGCTTCCTCGAAGGAAATAACATCGCCGAGATCACGGAAGTCTATATGGACGACCTCACCGGAGAACATGTATATGAAAAATACGGCAACGAATTCCCGCTTCTTATAAAATTCATTGAAGCCTCCTCCGATCTTTCCGTGCAGGTTCACCCCGATGATAACACTGCCATGGAGAAGCACGGTTCAATGGGCAAGACAGAGATGTGGTATATACTTGAAGCCAGACCGGGATCAAAAATTTACAGCGGTTTCAGACAACCGGTAACAATGGATGCTGTACGCAAAGCTCTTTCTGATGATTCCCTCCCGTCATTGCTTAATGCCGATTATCCGAAAAAGGGCGACGTTTTCTTCACACCGGCCGGAAGAGTACATGCTATCGGAGGCGGAATAACTCTCGTTGAGATTCAGCAGACATCAGACATCACCTACAGGCTATACGACTGGAACAGAAAAGATTCCAACGGCAATTCAAGGGAACTTCATATAGAGGATGCCCTCGCCGCTACAGATTACAATGCAGCAGGGCCTGCCGTAATACATAAAGTGCCGGTCGCTGATGAAACGGTAAACCTGGTCAATTGCGAGTATTTTGTCACAAATTTTATCAGGCTCGAAGGGGCCCTGAAAAAAAATTACGGAATGATTGATTCGTTCGTGATTTTTATCTGCACCGAAGGCAGATTCTCGCTTTTATGGGAAGAAGGAAAGGAGAGTGCGGTGAAGGGCGAGACCATTCTGCTTCCTGCCGCCATTGATAATGTGATTCTTACCGGTGAACCACGGGCAGATATTCTGGAGGTGTTTATTAAACAAACTGAAAACGACATATCATGAAAAAAAACACATTATTAATTGTTGCATTGCTGCCCCTCTTCTTTGTTATTTCATGCCTCAGCAGGACAGGCAGTAAAGGCGGCCAGGAAGCTGAACCGGAAGAACAGGCTGCTCCTGACACAATTAAAAGATACTACAGCGGAAATATACTCTCCTCGGAGGTCACCTTCAGAAACGGGGTGAGGCACGGGCTGACCAAAACCTATTACGCAACCGGAAAACTATACCAGACCTTCTGGTACAACAACGGTGTGAAGGAAGATACGGCAGTAATGTACTATGAAGACGGCATGAGGGTATTCCGCAAGACACCCTTCAGAAGAGATACCATGCACGGGGTTCAGATACAATATTATAAATCGGGCAGGATAAGGGCAAAGCTCGAATTCGTTGACGGACTGAGGAAGCCATACCTTGAGGAGTTTAAAAGCGACGGCACTCCTATTACCGATTATGCATCCCTTGTGGTTGAAACTTCCGACAATTACAAACAAAACGGCACATATACCATTAAATTAAGCCTGAACAAAAAGGATGTAAAAGCAAATTTTTACCGCGGCGGATATCAGAACGGACTCTTTAATCCCAAGGCTGTTGCAAAAATCAACGATTCGGATTACACAGGGGTTATTCTTCTTCGTAAAACGGCAGACCCGGCACAGAATTATGTGGAGGTAATCGCGGAGATATTAACTCCCCTCGGAAACAGGCTTCTTGAATACAGAAAAATCGACCTTCCCTATAACGACCTTAAATAGACTCTTTAAAGAATCAGCACCGGAGGTTAAAAGATAATGACAATAAGGACAGCAAGATATATCTCAAGCAGTCCCGGTCTGTCCGGCTGTCCACCTCCCGCATTGCCCGAGTTTGCATTTGCCGGCAGATCCAATGTCGGCAAATCTTCACTTATTAATATGCTCACCGGCAGAAAAAGGCTGGCGCTTATCTCCCAGACACCGGGCAAGACACGCACAATAAATCATTTCCTCATCAATGACACCTGGTACCTTGCGGACCTCCCGGGTTACGGCTATGCAAAAACCTCTGCATCGGACCGTAAAACATGGAAAAGGGAGATTGAAAACTATATTCTTAAAAGATCCAGCCTGATGTGTGTATTTGTGCTTGTGGACATAAGGATCAGTCCCCAGAAACATGACCTGGAATTCATGGAAATGCTCGGCCTGAAAAATATCCCGTTTGCAAGGGTATTCACAAAAGCAGATAAGATTTCCGGGCAGGCTCAGGAAAAAAATATTTCAGCCTATAATAAAATTATGCTTGAAAGGTGGGAAGAGTGCCCTGTAACATTTGTGACCTCAGCGGTGCAAAAAACAGGAAGAGAGGAACTTCTGGATTTTATTGAGGATCTGGCGGCAAAATTCAGAAAAAATTTATGAATACTGATTGATTTTTTACATTTGCAGGTACAGAGTTCTGGCAATAACCTATAAAAATTTACAAGATGTTTGGAAGAGCCCCCATGAAGATTTTCTCCTGCAGAGCCACCACTGAACTGGCCACAAAGATTGCCGGTGAACTGGGCATGGAACTGGGGAAAAGTTCGGTAACCGTTTTCAGCGATGGTGAATTTCAGCCCTGCTTCGACGAATCTGTAAGAGGATGCATGGTTTTTATTGTCCAGTCAACAAATCCTCCCGCCGAGAATCTTCTCGAACTGCTGCTGATGATCGATGCCGCCAAACGGGCCTCGGCCTATAAGGTTATTGCAGTTATCCCGTATTACGGGTTTGCAAGACAGGACAGGAAAGACCGGCCAAGGGTATCAATAGGATCAAAACTTACGGCCGACCTGTTGTCAGCTGCAGGTGTCGACAGGGTTATCACCATGGATCTTCATGCCGACCAGATACAGGGCTTCTTCAACGTTCCGGTCGACCACCTGTACGGTTCGGCCATTTTTGCACCATATATCTCTTCACTGAACCTCGATAACCTGGTAGTTTCCGCACCTGATATGGGAGGCTCAAAAAGGGCGAACGCCTATGCCCGCAACCTTCAGGCCGAACTGGTTCTCTGCTATAAACTGAGAAAGAAACCCAACATAGTGGAGGAAATGTCAATTATCGGGGATGTCGAAGACCGGAACGTGGTCATTATCGACGATATGGTGGATACCTCGAGCTCACTGGTACTGGCAGCCCAGATGATGAAGGAAAAAGGTGCCAGGAGCATAAGGGCTTTTGCTACCCACCCCGTACTTTCAGGAAACGCCGTTGAAAGGATAAACAATTCTCCTCTCGAGGAACTCGTCGTTACAGATTCAATGCCGTTCAAAAACACATCCCCGAAGATTAAGGTGCTCTCCATAGCCAAAATATTTGCCAATACCATTTACGCCGTCACAACTAACCAGTCGATCAGCACCAATTTTGTTTTTTGACCGCTTTTGTTTAAATTTGCGCGCCAATTTAAAAATGTCTAACGTGTAATGGGATTCCGCACGGCGGGATTGAGTAGCACAACAACTTAAATTAAATGAAAACTTTAGAAATTATTGGTTCGCAGAGAAAAGAATTGGGTAAGAAAGATGCCGTTAAGATCAGAAAAGCAAATCATGTGCCCTGTGTTCTGTACGGAGGAAGCGGAAATATTCATTTTTCAACCCACGAAAACAGCTTCCTGAAGCTTGTTTATACCGATGATGTACACCTCGTTAACCTTAACATCGACGGAAAAACATTTAAAAGCATATTAAAAGAGATTCAGTTTCATCCGGTCAATGATAAAATCATCCATGCCGATTTTGTCGAACTGCATGAGGAAAAGCCTGTAACAATCGCCCTTCCGGTTAAGGTGACGGGCGACTCCGAAGGTATAAAAGCCGGAGGCAAGCTTAAAATCGGCAAAAGATATCTGAAAGTCAAAGGATTAATCAAAGACCTTCCGGAGCATATTACGATTGACATTACAAATCTTAACATCCACGATTCGGTTAAGGCCGGCGAAATAAAACTCGACAATGTCACCATTATGGAGCCTGAAAGGCTTATGGTAGTGAACATAGCCACATCGAGGGTTGCCCAGAAGGCTGAAGAGACCGGAGCTGAGGGTGAAGCTGCTGCTGAAGAAGGTGCTGAAGCCGGTGAAGCTGCTGAAGAAGCAAAATAATTCCCTGATTTGAAATATCTGATTGCAGGACTCGGGAACATTGGCGAAGAATACGCAAATACCCGGCATAATGCCGGATTTATGATCCTTGATGCCTTTGCAGCCGGTGAAAAGCTGACTTTTACCGATAAACGTTACGGCTCGGTCTGTTCATTTAACCTGAAAGGCAGAAAGGTGATCTTGCTTAAACCCTCAACTTATATGAACCTGAGCGGCAACGCCGTTTCATACTGGCTTACCAGGGAAAAGATAGAACTTTCAAACCTGCTGGTGATAGTTGACGATATAGCCCTTCCGGCAGGAACAATCAGGATGCGGCCCAAAGGAAGTGACGGCGGACATAACGGACTCGCCAGTATCAATGCATCGCTCGGAACAAACAACTATGCAAGGATACGCTTCGGTATCGGAAATTCCTTCAGCAGAGGCCGTCAGGTTGATTACGTCCTTGGCGAATGGACCGGAGAGGAACTCGATCTGATCAAAGACAAAATCTCCCTCGTGTGCGAGATGATAAAATCTTTTGTCCTGGCCGGTACAGAACTTACAATGACAAAATACAACAGGAGGGAAAACGAAAATAAACCTCCCGCAACCAACAACTGAAAACGGCCGGCCTTCAGAATGGCTAAGTCATCCGAAAATATAAGAATCGACAAGTTCCTGTGGGCCGCAAGAATATTCAGGACCAGAAGCAGCGCCTCCGAAGCCTGCAGAAAAGGAAGGGTATCAGTAAACAATATTACTGCAAAACCTTCCCGTACCGTTGCGGTTAATGATATAATTAAACTCCGTAAACCTCCTGCCACACTTGTATTTGAAGTGTTAAAACCTCTGGCCGCAAGAGTGTCGGCAAAACAGGCGGGTGATTTCATCAAAGACATCACTCCTGAGGAAGAGAAAAATAAGCTCCTGGTTTCATCTTCGGTTAAAACCGGTTTCAGACCGGCCGGAGCAGGAAGACCCACAAAAAAGGAGAGAAGGGATATTGAAAGATTTTACGGCTCGGCTTAAACCGGCTCTCATAACAATAAAACATTGTCTTTATCACAAAAAGATACCGCACATGAGAGTAATTTTGCAGCAATCTTTCTTAAAATTGCAATCTCCTGATTCTGTCAGGTTGTTGCCGGATTACATTGTTTGATCTATGGGCAGGGAAAACATTGAAAAATATTCATTGCCGTACGCTTTGCTTAAACCCGTTCTGGGACTCTGGCACAGTAAAATCTTCTACCGGAGAATTATTGTACTGGGCAGGGAAAACTTTGACCGGAACGATCACCTCATATTTGCCCCTAACCACCAGAACGCCCTGATGGACGCCCTTGCAGTCCTTTTTTCACTCAAGGGGCAGCCTGTCTTTCTTGCCAGAGCCGACATTTTCAAAAACAGGTTTTTTTCATCCTTTCTCTATTTTCTGAAAATACTCCCCGTTTACAGGATAAGAGACGGTTATAACAGCCTTAAAAACAACGACTGGATTTTTGACAAGACTGTAGAAGTGTTAAAGAACAAAAACGGTCTGGTCATTCTTCCCGAAGGAAACCATGAAGGCAAAAGGAGGCTGAGACAACTCAAGAAGGGAATCTGCAGGATCGCATTCCAGGCCGGGGAGGCCTCAGATTTTTCCATGAACATTAAGATTATTCCTGTCGGAATTGAATTCAGCCATTATTACAGGATAAGGCAGGTGCTTACCGTCGTATTCGGAAAACCAATAGAGGTATCTGAATATAAATCTCTCTATCATCAGAACCAGGTACTTGCCATAAACTCTCTTAAAAACAGGCTCTCAGAGGAGATGCGCAAGCTGATGGTGCACATAGATTCTCTTGACGATTATGAAGCCATCGACGAGCTAAGGGTAATTGTAAACGGCAGGTATTCTGACGATATAAAAAATCCAAAACTTTTCAGGGACAGGCTGCTCATTGAAAAAATCAACGGACTGGCCGAAAGGTCCCCGGAAACTTACCGTAAATTATGCAACCTCAGCCTTAAGGCCGGAAAACTGGCACATAAATTAAGAATCGATTACCGTCTGCTTGAAAAAGAACGTTATTCACCAGCCAGGATAATAAGAGACCTTATTGCACTTGCCGTAACCCTGCCTCTCTTTATCTATGGCGTCCTTCTCAATTTTATTTTCTATATAATACCGGAATTGTTTACCAGAAACCTTAAGGACAAACAATTTTACAGCACCATCATTTACAGTGTTTCTCTCGGCCTTGCATTGCTGATTATGCCCGTATATCTTGTCATATCCCTGATTGTAATTAAACCGTGGTGGCTTGCCCTTCTGGTTTTTGCAACCATTCCTGTTTCGGGTATCTTTGCCTGGGGTTACCGGTTGTTCTATAATCAGTTAAAAGGCATTATACGCATTAACAGATACCTGAAAAGAAAAAACAGTGATTTTATAAAACTTACCGAAGCATACCGGGAAATTCTCGATATAGTCCGTAACCTTTAACATTTGCTTATGAAGAATATCTTCAAAGGGAAAACCGTATGGATAACAGGCGCCTCCTCAGGTATAGGTGAGGCTCTTGTTTATGCCCTGTCAGGCATGGGGGCAACCGTGGTAGCATCGTCAAATGATGCAGGCGGACTGACGGGAGTCGGGGAAAAATGCTTAATGAAGCAGACCCCCATTAAATGTGTTCCTTTCGATCTTTCGGACACTTCGACTTTCCGCGACTTAGCTGCAAAAGTGTTTGAGGAAACGGGCCGCATTGATTATCTTTTCAATATCGGTGGGATAAGTCACAGGTCAAGAATAGATGAAACTCCGCTGGAACTCGATCGCAAAATCATGGATATCAATTATTTCGGTACAATAGCTCTCACAAAGGCCGTTCTTCCTTACATGAAAAAGCAGGGAGGTGGGTATATACTTGCCACCAGCAGTATTTCAGGCCGTTTCGGATTTCCCCTCAGGGCTGCCTATTCGGCGTCCAAACAGGCTCTCCACGGCTTCTTCGAAACCTTGTATATAGAAAACAAAAAGGATAATATTAAAGTTTCTGTGATTATCCCCGGAAGGGTTAGAACAAATATTTCAATTAACTCCCTCGATGCTGAAGGAAAGCCACGCGGAGTGATGGATCCCGGGCAGATGAAGGGGGTAACACCGGAAAAGGCTGCAAAAACAATTCTCAGGGGGGTCGCAGCGAACAGGCGTGAAATACTTGTCGGCAAAAGCGAACTGATAATGCTTTATATAAGAAAATATCTTCCCTGGCTCTTCTTCAGGATTGCCGGAAGAATCAAACCATATTAAAAATTTTAAGAATGAAAGATGTTATTGTAGGAGGCATCCAGCAAATAGGCATAGGCGTTACTGATCTGAAAGAAGCATGGAACTGGTATATCAGCACCTTCGGAATGGATTGCCCGATTTTTCAGGAGGAAGCTGAGGCAAAATTAATGTTGCCCTTCACCGGCGGTGAGATAAGGGCACGCCATGCTGTCCTGGCATATAACCTCCAGAGCGGCGGCGGTTTCGAAATATGGCAGCATAAAAGCAGAGAGCCTTTCTTCCCCGTTCATGAACCGGAAGCAGGAAATATCGGAATATTTGCATGCAAAATAAAAACAGGAAACGTTGACAAGGCTTTCCGTTTTATGGCCGGCAAAGGTCTGAACATATTGGGAGGCTTATCGGAAAACCCCGGTAACCGGCCTACTTTCTTCCTTAAAGACCCTTTCGGAAATATTTTCCAGGTTGTTGAAGCACACGACTGGTTCATGAAGGAGAAGAAACCTACCGGAGGAGTATACGGCGCCGTAATTGGGGTGTCCGACATTGAAAAATCGAGGAAAGTTTACTCCGAGATACTCGGCTACGACGAGGTGGTATATGATATCACAGGCACTTTCCCCGATTTCGCAGGTTTGCCCGGAGGAGAAAGAATACTGCGCAGAGTGCTGCTGAGACGTTCAAAACCTGTGCTCGGGCCCTTCAGCAAACTTATGGGCAAAAGTGAAATTGAGATGATCTCTTCAGGAAACCCCGGTGAAAGAAAAATATATGAGAACCGGCAGTGGGGAGACCCCGGTTTTATTCATATCTGTTACGACATAAAAGGTATGGAATCGCTGAAATACCTTTGCATGGAAAAAGGATACCCCTTCAGGGTCGACAGCAGAGAGAACAGTAACGGCACAAGTTTCGATATGGGTGAGGCGGCCGGGCATTTCGCTTACATATCTGACCCCGACGGCATACTCATTGAATTTGTGGAAACACACAAAATACCTGTTATCAAAAAGCTTGGATGGTATCTTAAGCTCCAGAAACGCGATCCGAAAAAGAAACTTCCCGACTGGATGCTTAAAACTTTAAGATTCTCCAGGGTAAAAAAAGCCTGAGATATATTTCAGGGTAACGATGATGCCTGACTTTGCCCTGCCGCATAAGCCTCAGCGGCACGCATAACTCTCATTATATTTCCCGACCATATCTTCTCGATCTCTTTACGGGAATATCCTCTCCTGAGCAGTTCAATTGTTATATTCTTCATCTCACCTACGTTGGAGCAGCCAGCTATCTTCCCTCCCCCGTCAAAATCGGTTCCTATGCCCACATAATCAATGCCTGCCACCTGGACTACATGATCAATGTGATCAACCAGATCTTTCACTGTAGCCAGTTTCTCATACTTTTTCTGTGCGTTCCTGATCTCATCCCTCATCTGCCTCATCTGCTCAACGGACAGGTCGCTCCCTGCCCCGTACTTTCTCCTTATTCCGGCAATTGCTGAATCAAGTGCAGGATTGGCTTCCGGCGATTTAAGATAGGCACTCAGGATACAAATCTGTATAACCCCTCCGTTCTTCTTAAGTGCAAGGATCATATCATCACTCAGGTTCCTGGGGTTCTCACACAGGGCCCGGCAGGATGAATGTGAAGCTATTACCGGAACAGCCGATATATTGAGAACGTCATAAAAGGCTTCATCCGAAATGTGAGATACATCCACCATCATGCCCAAAGCATTCATTCTTTTTACTACCTCTTCTCCGAATGAAGACAAGCCATTATGCTCAGGTCCGGCAGGGTCGGTGGATGAATCGCATATATCATTGTTCCTTGAGTGGGAAAGTGTCATATACCTTGCCCCCAGATCATAAAACTCCTTTATTCTGGTTATGTCCAGACCGGCCGGGTAGCCGTTTTCAACCCCGATAAATATAGCCAGCCTGCCTTCTTTTTTAATCCGCCAGGCATCATCTGCCCTGAGGGCTATCTCCGCCATATTGCTGTATTTGTTTACGTTATCCCGGATAGCCTTGAAAATATCGAGTGCCTTGCTGTGAGCAATCTGATAAGCCGAATCGTTGCGGGGCCCCTGGCCGATGAACACCGCAAAGAACTCAGCGTCGAGGCCCCCCTCACGCATCCTTGGGAAATCAACGCATGTGTTATCCTGCCGCTTCCCGATGTCAAAACCGGAACGCATAAGGTTCATCGGCGTGTCGCAGTGTGTGTCAACCGTAAGAATGGTTTCGTGGATCTTGTCAGCCTTCTTTGCGAGCCTTCTTTCTGTGTCGGAACACCCTGCGGCCACCAGGAACAATAATATAAAAAAGATATATGATGTGCCTCTCATTTTTTTTTTTTGAAAATTATTAAAAAAACCATTGGAAAAACAGGCAAAAAGAGGTTTATATCATCAGAAAATATTAAAAAAACTTAAAAAAAAAGGCACGCCTTAAGGCATGCCTTTTATAATAACGGAATCTGATTTCAAAGCTTCACAATCTTGTATACGTTGGCAACCTTTCCCTTAATTAGCCTGAGGAAGTATGTTCCTGCCGGAATATCCTGAAGGTTAAGGGTTTTTTCAAGGAAGGTTGCCTCAATTTTGTCATTCTTTATAATCTTACCCTGGCCGTCAACAAGCTGAATCATAATCTGCTTATCAACAGGCGTTTCGAACCTGATATTTACCGACTCACCCGCAGGATTTGGATAAATTGTAACGGTAACAGGGACTTCAAGGTTCTTTTCAACATCCACCATTATCAGTTTCTGCTGAAAGCCGTGAGTCAGTATAAGTGATCCGTCCGAAGAGGTATAAGTCGGAACAATGGTTTCTCCAAGTGTCCAGCTGATAGTTAATGAGTTGTCAGCGCTTTTATTGTAACCACCGGCACTGGCTATCACTTCCTGTTTTACCTGTGCTGAAACGGTAAAAGCAGAAAGCAGAATTGCTGTAAGAGATATCAGCTTTTTCATGTTTTTGATGGTTTGATTATCGTAAAATTAAGTAATTAACAATCAAAAAGCAACTTTTGTTGTACAATTTTCACGAACAGCCTAAAACTGTAGATAAACAACCTGAAAAGTGGGGTGAATAAAAAATGGAGCTAACTTGCAACCCATGGAAAAGAATATTGTCTTTTAACACAGGATGAACCGGGATAATCTCATTATTGATACTGACAGGGGTGCTTTACTGGCAAAGGACTGCATTGAGGGTAAACCCGGCGCTCATTACAGACTGTACAAACTCTACTCGAAGGCAATGTTCAACCTGGCATACAGGATTACCAACAACAGGGAGGATGCAGAAGACATTCTGCAGGAAGTCTTTGCCGAATGTTTCAGCCGGCTCAACACTTTCAGGTTTGAATCAACTCTCGGAGCCTGGCTCAGATCCATAACCGTAAACCGAAGCATAAATCATATAAAAAGGAAAAGATTAACTCTTGTTTTTCCTGAAGAGATACCTGATTCTCCTGAAGATGAGGACGATGCCACTGATTATGATATCGGTTCGGTTTACCGGGGAATTGAGGCTCTTCCCGACGGGTACAGGATAATTCTCTCCCTTTATCTGATTGAAGGTTATGACCATTCGGAGATATCCCGGATTCTCGGGATTTCCGAATCCACCTCCAAGTCCCAATATTCAAGGGCAAAGGCAAAACTGCGTAAACTACTGAAAAACAAACGATAAATGGATAATCTTGAGAGATTCATCACCGAAAACAGACGGAAGTTCGACCGGCTCCACCCTCCCGGCAGGGTTTGGAACAGGATAAGAACTTCAGAAGGCATAGGACTGAACAGACTGCGATACGGGTATGCCGCAGCTGCTCTTATTGGTATCCTGATAGTCATCGCCGGGGTTTTAGCCATAATTGCCCGTAACTCCGGTTTCAGCGGAGTGCAGGCTGCGGGCTACGCAGATGAAACCGTATCATTCTACAACTCACAGTACAATGCCCTTTACAACAAGGCAAAACCTTTCCTCAACAGTCAGCCCGGCCTTGCAGAAGAACTTGGAAACGACATGCAGAAACTCGACAGCATTCTTAAAGACATCAGAAAAGACCTTAAAGACAATGCTGCCAATGCGGAAGTGGTTGAAGCCCTGATAAGAAATTACCGTACCAGGGTGATGATACTTGAAGAAATGCTGGAGATACTTAAAGAAAAACAAGATGAAAGAAAGATACCTGACAACCTTTAGAAGAACCGCCGTCCTGTTTTATTTCCTGGCAGCAGGCATTGTTACCGCTTCGGCTCAGTTTACCCAGAAAAGGATTCTCGAACGTACCGAGCCGGCCGGCCGCGAGACAACCCTGGAGATAAGCAATAAATACGGAAAAATCGAGATTACTCTCTGGAACAGGGATTCCGTTTACATCAGAACCGAAATTGAAGCATACGCCCCTTCACAGTCGAGAACTGATAAAATGCTTTCGGGTATCAGCATTGATTTTTCATCCTCAAAATACCTGGTTAAGGCAAAAACATCCTTCGACCAGTCGCCGGGAATGATCCTTGAAAGCTTCAAGGGAATGACTTCCAAAGTGATAAATTATGATTCGAGGATAGAGGTTAATTATTACGTGAAAATACCGGACTACATTTCAATTCGTCTCGATAACAGATACGGGGATGTTTTCATGGAAAACCTGAAAGGAAACCTTTTTCTTAATCTTTCAAACGGTTCTTTCAAGGCAGGAAATATAGAGGGTTCATGTGAACTCAATCTTGACTTTGCCAACGCTTCATTAAATGAAGCAGGCACGTGCCGGATTGATGGTTCGTTCTCCGAATTGACAATAAAAGAATCAGGTGCGATGAATATTAATTCAATATCCTCGCGCTACGAAACAGGAAAAGCTTCGGAGCTAACCATTGAATCGAGGCGCGATAAAATCTTTACCGGTACGGTGGACGTCTTCAGGGGTAACTCGTATTTCTCACAGATAAGGATCGACAGGCTCACCGGTGAGGCTGATATCAACCCGAAATACGGCAACCTTACAATAACTGACATTGATAACATGTTCAGAAGAATAAAGATAAACTCAGGCTATAATGACATTTACCTGACTTTTGACAGATCAGCATCCTATAATTTTTACCTGCGGCATACGAACACCTTTGTCTCCCTGCCCAATGAGGCAACTACCGAAAAGAAACCGGTCAATGAAGAGAAGAAAGAATATATAACCACAGGCACCATAGGGAGATCTCCGGGAAAACGGCAGGTAGATATCGAAGCCACCAGGGGAACTATCTCGCTGAGATAAAAATCCGGGAAAACAGGCAACCCCCGGAAAAAAATTCTGTCTTTTATTCATGAAACTGAAAAAACAATTAATAACTCTACTCTTTATGACAAGATTTCTGTTTTTACTTATCTTTTTAATACCTCCTGCAGCAGGCACCTATGGACAGACTATCAGGCAGCAGGCCGGTTTGCGCACCGGATATATGGGCGGAATCTTTTATCAGGCCTCTGCTCCCTCGGGCATAGGCGAATCGGGGCTCTATGCCATGATTTCATTCAGGGAAAACGGCCTGCAGCTTACAGGGCTCAGAACCTATACCGGGTCGTCACTTACTGAAATCTCCCGCGATCTCGTCTTTGGATGGGGATACGGCGGCCATGCAGGTTTCATTGTCACACGCGACATAAGGTTCCTGGGAAGGGACTACTATTTCGGGAATGACAGGTTTTGTCCTCTGGCCGGTATCGACGGGTACGGGTTCCTTGAATACAGATTCAGTTCCATTCCGCTGGCCCTCGGACTCAACATTAAACCTTACATTGAACTCACAATGCCTTCGTTTATAAGGCTATTCCCCGGCGACATAGGCATTTCGGTATCTTACGTTTTTTAAACAGAAAAAAATAACAGGCAATGAAAAAAATAGTTTTGGCAATCATTTTACTGTCAGCTTCACTCTCCGGCTCCTTTGCCCAGGAAGGGGAGTTTCAGTATTACAAGGGAAAAGAAATAAAGACACTCCTCGGGAAAAACCGACCTGGTGGCGGTTACGGTTCTTTCACTATGGGTTATTCGGAAATAGACGGACGGAATGCAGTTCTTGTGGGGGGCAGGCTTTCGTGGATTGCCAGCCATTATGTGGGCATCGGTTTCGGTGGAACAGGTTTTATCAATGAGCTTCATTTTGAACCATCACTAGGCAGGGATGTGTTTCTGACAGGCGGTTACGGCGGGCTCTATATAGAACCTATTCTGTTTCCAAGGCTTCCCGTCCACCTGGCATTCCCGGTGCTGATCGGGGCAGGGGGAATCTCATATATTTCAAATGAAGATGGCAGCAACCGGAACTTTGTTGAGGATTCTGAGGCTTTCCTCCTTGCAGAGCCTGCAGCAGAAATAGAACTTAACCTGACCAGAAACTTCAGACTGGCTTTCGGACTCACCTACCGTTTCCCGACACCATTTAATGTAAGCTCTGAAGGTTCGCCTGTTGTAAAGGCTGAATCAATAAAGGGGTTCAGCGGCACGGTAACCCTGAAAATCGGGAAATTCTGAAATCCCGGCGTTATTTTGAACTGCCCTGGTAAAAAAGGGATAAACCCTCATCGAGCCATGCGATGTACTCATTTATCCGGTAGTTTGTGGCCATGGTTCCGTTAAGAAGCTTGCCACTGTGATCAACTATGGCATAAAGGGGGATTGCATTGGTTCTGAACAAAGATATCTCAAGGTCTTCGTTTATTTTGCCAATTGTCTTTTTGATTCTGCCGTCAACAGCTGATGTTATCCATTCATTATCAGGCAACTGGGTTCTGTCGTCGGTATAAAGCGCAATTATTACATACTTTCTCAGTCGCTCCTGAACGGCGGGATCGGACCAGACCTTTGCTTCCATGAGTTTGCAGTTTGCACACGCATGGCCTTTAAAATCGAGAAGCACAGGCATGTTTTTCTCCCTTGCACATTCAAGCCCCTGCCTGTAATCAAAATATCCCTGCAGGCCATAGGGCATGGTGAATTTTTCTGCATACTTCGGTGCGCTGCATTCGGGGCTCAATCCCTGCAAAACACCCGGCTTTTCGACATTCCCGGCTGGCTGCCCGGTCAGTCCCGTACCGGTTACAGTACCGCCGGCAGGAAGAAATGATGATAGCGCCGGTAACGGAGCTCCGAACAGACCCGGTATGATATAAACCACAAATGAGAAGACAACTATTATCAGGAACAGCCTTACTACCCCGATATGTTTCACCTCGCTGTCGTGGGCAAATTTTATTTTGCCGGCCAGATACAGGCCGGTAAGGGTGAACAGTACAATCCAGATGGAAATGAATAATTCCCTGCTTAGAAGATTAAGGTTATATACACTGTCGATTGTTACAACGAATTTAAGGCTGAATGCCAGCATAAGGAATCCGAGCACCACCTTGACCGAGTTAAGCCATCCGCCCGATTTCGGAAGTTTACTGAGCACTGCAGGAAACAGTGCAAATACAGTAAACGGTATTGCAAAGGCAAGTCCGAAGGCAAACATCCCTGTCACAGGTCGGAGCACACTGCCGGTGGAAGCTTCCACAAGAAGGCTGCCCACTATCGGACCGGTGCATGAAAATGACACTATCACCGTTGTAAGGGCCAGGAAGAATGAAGCCAGGAGGCCTCCCCTGTCGACCATCGAATCACTTTTTGAGACCCATTTATTAGGCAGAATCAGTTCGAAAGCGCCGAAAAACGACACCGCAAAAATTACAAAAAGAAGAAAGAAAATGAGATTCGGGATCCAGTGTGTGCTAAGGGCGTTCGTGAAACCAGCTCCGGCCCCGGTTAATGAGATGATCAGCCCCGGAAGGGTATAAATTACAACTATCGATATTCCGAAAACCAGAGCAGTTAAAACCTGACCCGGCCTGCCTGAACCGCCTCTTGAAAAGAAGGCAACCGTCATGGGGATCATCGGGTATACGCATGGCGTCAGCAGTCCAACCAGACCCAAAAGAAATGATATCCAGAAGAACCTGAAGAGACCGGTATTACCGGGTGCAGCAGCTATTGATGCCTCCGGCTTTTCCTGTCGCACCTGTCCTATCACAACCTCAAAATCAACATCTTTGGGGGGCAGGCACGTGGTATTGGTACAGGACATATATGTGACAGTACCTTTCACAACAAAACCGGGTTTGTCCGAAACTATCTTTTGCCTGAACTCGGCCCGGTCGCTGAAGGTGTTAATATTGAACCCAAATGCCTCATCAAATTTTTCGACAGGTTTGATTGTCTCAAATGGTTTACCTTCAGCAGAAAAATCACCAGAGGTGGTGTCGAAAAGGAATGTAGTCGGTATCGGACCATTTTCAGGGACATTTATTGAATAAATATGAGAGCCCTCTTCAATGGTGGCCGACATAATAATGTCATACCTGTTTTCGCCGGTTTTCTGATAGCCGAAACTCCATGTTACGGGGTCAGATACCTGAGAGTGCAGAATCAGGCTTGCCGCTGATACCAGAATCGCAATAACCAGTTTCCTCATTCTGAATAATATTATGTTGTTATGAAGTAATCTTTAAAATAAAACCATGCCATTGCATCCATGTTAAACAGCAGGGAGGCATTGTTGTTCAGGAAAGGTCAATCTCATTCTCATACCTGTCGAGAAATCTGTATTCCAGCATATTGAAAGAAGGAATTGCCATCACTTTAAGGCAGATATGATATTTAAAGTTCCATCTCCTGAAGAGAGGGAAGATCCCTTTTTTAAGGTAAGCTGCAATAAACGGGTGGACATGCAGCAAAAGTCTTCTGGTTTTTATTTTCCTCACGATATCCCCGAGGGTGTTTTCTATCTCTTCGGTAAAAAGGAGAGTAGGTTTTACTTCCCCGGTACCCCTGCAGACGGGGCATTTTTCGTCTGTTACGATTTTCATTTCAGGTCTGACCCGCTGACGGGTAATCTGCATTATACCGAACTTGGTAAGGGGAAGGATATTGTGTTTTGTACGGTCGTTCATCATTGCATCGCGCATGGCGTCGTACAGCATCTGTTTATGTTCGGCCGACTGCATGTCGATGAAGTCGATTACAATAATTCCGCCCATATCCCTCAGTCTGAGCTGGCGGGCAATCTCTTTTGCGGCAGCCATATTCACCTCGAGCGAGCTGGTTTCCTGGTCTGTTCCCGACCTTGACCTGTTGCCGCTGTTTACATCAATAACATGAAGAGCCTCGGTATGCTCAATAATAAGGTAGGCTCCGTGCCTGAAAGAAACCGTCCTGCCGAAAAGGGATTTAATCTGCCTTGTAACCGAGAAATGGTCAAATATCGGCAGCTTACCCTTATAGTACTTTACTATGCCTTCCTTTTCAGGGGCAATTTCCCTGATATATTTTCTGACATCCTCAGCCAGGATACTGTCGTTTACATGTATACTGTTGAATGTTACGTTAAGAAGGTCGCGCAGTATTGTTGACACCCTGTTCATCTCCCCTATAAAAAGTCTGGGAGATTTAATATCCTTTTTGATATTTTCAAATGCTTTCTCCCATTTTTCGAGAAGCTGGCGAAGCTCAGTATCAAGTTCCGCGACCTTTTTTCCCTCGGCGGCGGTACGGACTATCACCCCGTAGTTAACGGGTTTTATGCTGTTTATCAAGGTTCTCAGCCTGTTCTTCTCGTCGGGGTTTTCAATTTTGGATGATACCGAAACCTTGTCGGAAAATGGAATCAGTACAAGGTTTCTGCCGGCGAGAGATATTTCTGAAGAGAGCCTTGGTCCTTTTGTTGAAATAGGTTCCTTGATTACCTGCACTATTACTGTCTGTCCGGTTGAGAGCACATCTGTAATCTTCCCCTCTTTGTCAATATCAGGTTCAGGCCTGAATTTATGAACCGGGATGATTTTACCTTTTTTCTGAAGGGCAGACTGGTAGTACCTATGCAGTGTTCGGAACTGGGGTCCCAGGTCGAGATAATGAAGAAAGGCATCCTTTTCATATCCGACATTTACGAACGCAGCATTTAAACCAGGCATTACCTTTCTTACTTTACCCAGGTAAATATCCCCGACAGAAAATTTAATGCTTCGTTTCTCCTTATGCAGTTCGACGAGCTGTTTGTCTTCCAGTAAAGCCAGAGAAACCTCCTCATCACCTGCATCAATGATCAAATCCCTGCTTTCCACTTTTGCCCTGCTGTATGAAAAGATGATTAACTTTTGTTAAAGAAGGAATAATACAATAAACCTAAAGATCGGGAGACCTTTAGGTTTATTATCTTATGGTATTTTTCACTCTTCCCTGCTATTTCTTCTTATGTCTGTCTTTGCGCAAGCGTTTTTTACGATTGTGCGTGGACATTTTATGTCTTTTACGCTTTTTACCGCGTGGCATGATTTATTTCTTTACGTGTGATTTAACTTTGTTTACGAATGTTTTGGCCGGTTTGAATGCCGGAATGTTGTGAGCCGGAATAATAATGGTGGTATTCTTTGAAATGTTCCTTGCTGTTTTCTTAGCCCTCTTCTTGATAACGAAGCTTCCGAAGCCTCTCAGGTACACGTTGTTACCTGCAATCATTGAACTTTTAAGAGCATCCATAAAAGCTTCAACTGTTTTCTGAACTGCTACTTTTTCAATACCAGTGTTTTTGGCAATTTCGTTTACGATGTCTGCTTTAGTCATTTTCGTGAAGTTTTAAAATTCAACAAATTATTTTGCTATAAGTTTTTTCGACCCTGCAAATATAAAAATATTATTTATTTAAATTGAAACAGTTACGGAAAAATATTTTTTTGCAGAGGATCGTTACGGCTTACTGTTTCGGGTGATTTTAAGGTTTTATGATTCGGGGTTCCCCTAAGAGGGTTCCCCAGGGACGGTAAACGAAATTTTTGCCGCAGGCATGTTTTACTCCATGAGGATAATCAGGGTTTATCTGTACGGCAAAAGAAAATATGAAACTGCCCGCAATCTTAATTATCAATGAGTTTAAAGGATGGCACTTTTTTAGTAACTTTACGGTCGTAAACAATATTACATAATAGATTATGTCACTTAACAAAGTTATTCTGGTAGGCAATGTCGGGAAGGATCCTGTGGTCAGGTACTTTGACAAGGGAGTTGCCAAGGCAACATTTCCTCTCGCAACAAGTGAGTCATATACAAACCAGCAGGGAGAATCGGTAACAACAACCGAATGGCACAATATTGTGGTATGGCGGGCGCTGGCTGAAGTTGCTGAGAAACATGTAAAGAAGGGGACACAATTGTATGTTACCGGCAAAATCAAAACCAGGTCGTACGTCGACAAGGACGGCAACAACAAGTATATCACTGAAATACTTGCCGATGCCATGTACATCATCGACCGCAGGCAGGGTACCGCGGCCTCTTCGTCCGATAATTCCGGGCATCCCGAAACTCAGACGTCAAACAACCGCTCCGAAAGGAATTATCCTGCCCAGGGCAAAGCGGCTGACTCTCTCAACGAACCCGGCAGGGGAGACGAACCTTTAAATGAGGAATTCGGGGGAGGATCTCCTGAAGATGATCTGCCGTTCTAGTTAATAAATCATTCCCCGGGAAACAAAGATTAGGCAACGCAATCAACAGGTTATCATAGTGGGTACGGAGGATATTAAACTATTAATCGGGTTTCTGATACTGGTTATTCTATTGCTGCTGTCGGCCATAATCTCAGGCTCAGAGGTGGCATTCTTCTCTCTCAGCCCCAACGACCTCAGCAGGCTGAGAAAGGAGAAAACCAGGAAAGCCCTGTCGCTTCTCTCACTGACAGCCATGCCCGATAAGCTGCTCAGTACCATTCTTGTTGCAAATAATCTTGTAAATGTCGGTATCATAATCCTTTCAGCCTTTCTAAGTGAAAGTCTTCTCGGAGAAAGCATGGCGCCCGTTGCAAGATTTATCGTGGAAGTGGTTGCCATAACTTTCATAATCCTCCTTTTCGGGGAAATCATGCCAAAAGTGTACGCGACACGTAACCATTTTGCCGTTGCATACAATATGGCAGTACCATTGTCAATACTTGAGAAAGCCCTCAGACCCGGTACAGCAGCACTCATGTTCATGACAAAATCGGTAAGGAAAAGATCCTTAAGCAGGAAAAAGAAAATCAGCATGAATGATCTTTCGGACGCGCTTGACCTTACCGCCGACAAGCTGGAGGAGGAAAAAAAGATTCTCAAGGGAATAGTAAATTTCGGCAATATAAGTGTAAGTGCAATAATGTGCCCAAGGGTTGACGTCACGGCCCTCGACATAACGGAAGGGTTCAGCAGGGTCATTCCCGTTATTACCGAATCGGGATATTCAAGAATACCTGTCTATTCAGGTTCTTTCGATAACGTTAAAGGTATACTTTATGCCAAAGATGTCCTTCCTTACGCCGGCAGTCCCGATTCCTTTAAATGGCAGTCACTTATAAGACCGCCATACTTCGTACCCGAAACAAAGAAGATAAATGAACTGCTTAAGGAATTCCAGGTAAGGAAAATTCACATGGCTGTCGTGATTGACGAGTACGGTGGAACATCGGGAATAGTCACACTTGAAGATATTCTCGAAGAAATAGTCGGTGAAATTTCCGATGAGAGCGATGTCGATACTCCTCTCTACAGAAAGGTGGATGAAAACACTTACATTTTTGAAGGGAAAATACTCCTTAACGATTTTTATAAAATTCTCTCCCTTGACAGAGACCCCTTCGCTGATGTAAAAGGCGAAGCCGAAACGCTTGCCGGGCTGGTTCTTGAGCTGACCGGCGAAATACCAAAGCGAAACCAGACAATAGAATACGGTCCCTATATATTCACCATTGAGTCATCCGATAAAAGAAGGATCAAGGAAATAAGGGTAAATTTAAAATCAGACAATGCCGGGAGCCCTGAGGAATAAGACTCTTTATGTTTTAATTGTATTTTTGGCAATAGCTTCCTGCAGGGGGAAAGAGGTGCCAAAACCAAGAGGGTTTTTCCGCATTGACTTCCCTGAAAAGAAATACATGATGTTTGATACTGACTGCCCCTTCAACTTTGAATATCCTGTCTACGGGAAAATTTCCTACAATGTGGAGGATAACACCAACCCGTGCTGGTTTAACATTGAGTTCCCGGGCTACAGATCTGTAATTCACATGAGTTATCTGCCGGTAAATAACAACCTGGCCGGCCTGCTCAGGGAATCAAACGAGTTCGTTTACAGTCATACGGTGCGGGCCGATGCAATAACAGAACAGCCCTACCGGGATACCGTAAACAAAGTGTATTGCATGCTTTACGACATAAAAGGCAATGCTGCTTCTTCGGTACAGTTTACCGCCACCGACAGTACAGGTCACTTTCTTCGCGGAGCTCTCTATTTTTACTCGCAGCCAAGGGAAGACTCCCTTGCTCCCGCCATTCAGTTCTTCAGGGAAGATATTGTTCATATCATTGAAACCCTGAGATGGAAACCCGGAATATAAAAATCAGGTAATGGGCTGTATAACCAAACACTATCTTAACGAATATTCTCTTATGGGTGTCTGGAAGATCGAGGAGGACATAAAGACACTTTTGGATATGGCGGAGCTCGACAGCAGCGACAGGAAACGTTACCGCGATTTCAGAAGCAATTCCAGGAAACTTGAATTTCTCAGTGTCAGAGCCCTTCTGGCAGAGCTCATCGGGAAAGAGGCAAGGATTGTGTATAACAAAAACAATAAGCCTTTCATCAAAAGCGGAAGCCATTTCATAAGCATCTCTCACTCCTTCAAGCTTACAGCAATCATGCTAAGCACCAATGAACAGGTTGGAATAGACCTTGAATATATGAACGCCAACATATCAGCATTCATGAGCAAATTCATGAACCGTAAGGAGAAAATAACAAAAGACCCTGAACTCAGCAGGTATCATCTTTATCTTCACTGGTGCGCCAAGGAAGCATTATATAAGATATGCGACAAGGAGGGCATCAGCATAAAAAACAATATTATCCTGAAACCTTTTAAACCCGGCGATTCCGGCGAGATAAAAGGCAGAGTCCGCACCGAGAAAATCAATTCATGGTTCGACCTCTCCTATACACGATACGATAATTATGCCATTGTGTGGACAAAAAAGAAGATATTATGAACAGGAATCTGATACCCTCAGCCAGGTCAGTGGCTCTTCTGCTCGATCCTGACAAGGCAGATGAAGCCCGGCTCGACAGGATGATAAAAATAGCCGCCGGCAACAATGTTGACTTTATTTTAGCCGGAGGAAGCATTACTTTCAACATTATAGACCCGCTCATCTCAGCAATCAAGGCAAGCTGCAATATACCTGTAATACTTTTCCCCGGAAACCTGCTGCAGTTAAGCACAAAGGCAGATGGTGTATATTTCCTGTCTCTTATATCAGGCCGGAATCCGGAACTTCTTATCGGAAATCATGTACTTGCAGCACCTTTTCTAAAGAATATAAAGGAGCGTGTCATCCCGGTGGGATACATGCTTATCAACGGCGGAAAGAAAAGTTCCGTGGAGTACCTGAGTCAGACAGAGGCCATCCCGCCCGACAAACATGACATTATTACCGCCACTGCTCTTGCGGGTGAGATGCTGGGAATGAAAATGATTTACCTTGAGGCCGGCAGCGGCGCAGATTTGCCGGTTCCTCCGGAAGTAATAAGAGAAGTCAAAATGAATATTTCCGTACCTGTGGTTGTCGGCGGAGGAATAACCAGCCCTTCCCAAATCATGGAAGCATTCAGGGCAGGAGCTGATATGATCGTACTGGGAAACGGGTGCGAGAAAGAACCCTCCCTTCTGGAAGAGGCATGTAAGATACGGAACAGTTTTTCCTGATTCTTACCGCAGAAGTTCAACAATTGGTTCGCCGCGAACAGCGTTTGGCAGAGGTATTCCGCACAGAGCCGACAGAGTGGGTGCGATGTCGGCCATGTCAACCTTTCTGTTTACCGTAGCCCTGTTTATTATCCAGCCGTACCAGATCAGAGGCACATGCACGTCATAATCGTACGGGGAGTTGTGTCCGGTAATCGTGTTATCTGCGGTTTCAACCCAGCCCGGGCTGAGGATTATAAGAACATCGCCCGACCTCTGGGGCATAAAATTGCTGGAAGCCATTTTGAGGAAACCGTTGCTGAAATCGGCTGTTTCAAACATGTACATCGGATATGCCGACGCCACACCGGTATTCTGAACCATAAACCGTGCGACACGTTTCTGCATCTCTTCAAGCTGAAGGCGTGCATCCTCAATCAGAGTGCGGTTAAGATAAATCTGGTTGTCGAAATATCCTTTCACCCATTCGCCCTGGCCGTAAATGGCATTCAGGTATATTCTTAACAACTGAAGTGCCTGGGTATGTCTGAAATATCCCGAAGGTATCCTGCCCGCCTCAAGCAATGAAGGAACCTCGGCTACACCGTGGGCGGATGTAAAAAGTATAAGGATGTTTTTCTTCCCAATCGAATCATTCAGCATTCCGATAAGCTCCGAAATGTCGGCATCCAGCCTTAAAAGCGCATCGGCAACCTCCACCGAAGAGGGTCCGAACCGGTGTCCTATCCTGTCATTCGCGGTAAAACATACCGATAAATAGTCAGTTATATCGTCTTTACCGAGGCTCTCCTCACTGATCAGCCTCATTGCAAAGTCTTTTGTCAGGGAATTGCCGAAAGGAGTCTCTGCAAGCAGAGAGTAGTCTTTCACGGAGCCGGCTCCCTTCGGCTGCAATTTCTTCAGATCGTAGGGAAACCTGTTTATTTTATTGAAACCCATTTCAAACCTGTTTGAATCGGGAAGGCAATCCCTGTATGATTCTGCATCCTTCAGAGGGGTCCAGATTTTACCCATGTATGAATCTGAGAGCCTCAGAGCATTAAAATCATTTACCCATGCCGGAAGTTCATTCATGTAATAGGTACTTGACATCCACGATCCGCTGACATAATCGAACCAGAACACCCCTCCCCTCACATGCCCGGCCGACAGTATTGCCGAGCTTTCCTTCATGCCTACGGAGAACACTTTTGCCGCCCCGTTGGCAGCGAGAAAAAGTTCATCGGCGATGGTGGACGCCATCAGTTGGGAAGGAGAATGCTGACCCGACTCAAATGAACCGCCTACAGCACTGACATTCTTATCGGAAGTGCAATAGATAATCTCATTGCGAAGCGGCACATGCCAGTAATCGGAAGTAATGCCGTGCACCGAAGGAGTTGTTCCCGTCGATATAGTGGCATGCCCGGGTCCTGATTGCGTATTGACATAGCCATACCTTGCATTTTTAAAGGTCGTCCCCTCATTCATCATCCTGCGCAAACCGTTGTCTGAAAACCTGTTTTTCAGCTTCTCAACCTGGTCGTAGCGCAGCTGTTCCACAATAATTGTAACAATAAGCCTGGGTTTATCGGGTGGAATATAGGCAGTCTGACCGTTAAGATATTGCGCTGAAAACAGAATGAAAAAACATGCAGTGAATACTGGTACCCGTCTCCTTCTCATGAATAAAAATTTTAAACCGGTATGTCAGGTTTATTCCTGCTGCCGGATGTGCAAAAATAAATCTTTTGATTACAGAACCAAGAGAAGAATGATAATCAATAACCATTGGCAGCCACGACAATCCCTGCCCTGTACGATACACCGGTTGACAGGGAGCGGAAGATTGCAATATAAACACCCGGCGCCAGCCCTCTTACGTTAAGGATCAAAGGTCTCTGACCGGTGATGGTTTCTTTTATTTTTGCCCCGGCAGATGTGTAGATAGTGACACTTATCCGCCCCTGAAGGGTTGACGGCAGCCTGCACTCTACATATTCATTTGCCGGCACAGGAAAAAGAAGAGGTGTTTCCGGGTAGACGCTATCGGTTTTGGTACCGTCAGATTTCATATATACAGTAAGGTCTGTCCGCCGGAGCGGCAAAACCTGTACTCCGGTAACGACAGTATCCCTGTAGCCGTATGCTGAAAACCGAAGGTCCCATGTTCCTGGCGACAGCATCCTTATGAAACTGCCGGTTGTTGTGTCGGCATAAACGTGCGAACTGTCTTTGTCATGACCGTCAATAAATACCCGGGCCGGAACAGGTTCTGACGTGGCATCGTCGAGCACCCGGCCATGGATTCCGTACAGGGCATTTTCGAGATACCCTATAAATGACTGCCTGTTGTACTGCCAGAGCAACTCCAGCTGGGCAGCAGGTGTCTGTTTTACGTAATCAAGCTCAATTGTCACTTCCCTACCCTGGAGCTCCCATGTTATAAAATCCTGCCTTCCCCCGTAAATAGTGTACCAATCCGAACCCCTCACCACACCACTGTCATACTCATTAAGATAAGAGAGCCCCGAAACAGCATGCACGGTATCGGCATATCTTCTGCTTATCTCGTAAAACCAGTTATGATCTGCATGGTATTTTGAGAACCACCTGTCCCACGGGAAATTAACCACCTCGAATCCTGAATGAAAATTTGCCGAAAGGACAAATCGTCTCTTCCGCATAAAGCTGATCATATCCACATTCTCCTTAGGAGGAACTATTGACGGATCGAGGGGGTCGGGAAATTTTCTGTTCAGGTCATAGCCTTCCGCATTGGTCCTTGTTGGTGAGGAGATGATGTTCCCTGTCCTGTATGTACCGTCGGGATTGGCAAGGGGATTGATCCATATTTCAAGGTTATCGACAAGATTCTTTACCCTCGTATCGGAAGAATAATTCCTGAGAAGATGATCGGCCAGCCTCAGCATCAGGACAAACCCGGCAAGCTCATCTCCATGCATTGTCGAAGAGTAAAATACTTCCGGTTCATCTTCATCGTCGGCAACATTATCCGATATTTTTAATACAAGGACCTGTTTCCCGTAAATACTTGTTCCTATTGTGTCGAGCCGGCACAACTGCGGGTAATCTGCCTGTAACTTACGCATTATCGAATCATACTGGGTGTAGGTCGGGTAGGTATCCCATTCCATGGCATCCTTTACCGAGGCAGCGGTAACAAGGCCTTTCGGATCTTCAGGTGGAATTAATTTCCAGGGTTTGCCCAGGCCGAGGAACCATTCCACCGTGGCAGGAGTAAGTGTAATATATACACTTCCTTCCCTTACGGATGAGATTGAGAGATGTCTTGAAATGATATCCAGTTCAGGACGACCCGGCCTGGCGATCAGTACCTCCGCCTCTCCCCTGGCTGAAATGACCGAACGTAGGCTGTCGTCGCTGACGGCCTGTGAACGGCAGATACCTGTTGTCAGGATCAGCAGTATTAAGGTTTTATTTATAAACCTCCTCACAATATATTAAACGTTAAAACGGATGTGAAGTATATCTCCGTCTTCAACAATGTAGTTTTTGCCTTCAACAAAGAATCGTCCGGCCTCGCGGCATGCATGTTCCGAGCCGTACCTGATAAAATCCTCATATTTCATCACCTCCGCCCTTATAAATCCCCTTTCGAGGTCGCTGTGTATGGCACCTGAGGCCTGCTGTGCGTTCATTCCTTTCCTTATTGTCCATGCCCTTATTTCCTTTGGTCCCACCGTAAAAAATGTCAGGAGATTCAGCATCCTGTAGGCCGATCGCACAAGTTTGTCGACTCCCGGCTCTTCCAGCCCGGCATCTTTCAGAAACGCTGTCCTGTCCTCGGGCGATTCAAGTTCGGCTATTTCGGCTTCAAGCTTACCGGCGATAATAAGGATCTCGCTTCCGGTACCTTCCAGTTGTTTTTTTACCTTTTCCACATAAGGGTTACCTTTCAGGACAGATTTATCGTCAACGTTACAGACATACATTACAGGCTTAATTGTAAGCAGGAACAGGTCGTCGGTATATTTTCTCTCCTCCGGCGACAGGTCGAGTGTTCTTGCATTGCCGAATTTTTCAAAATGATGTTTCAGCCTTTTGAGTACCTCGATGCCGTGCGCCGCATCCTTATCGCCTGTTTTCGCAGCTCTTTCAAGCCTTTCCATCTTTTTTTCAACCGACTCCAGATCTTTCACCTGCAGTTCGAGGTCCACGGTTTCCATATCTCTTACCGGGTCGACCGAGCCATCTATATGGGGCAGGTTATCGTCGTCGAAGCACCTCAGTACATGGATCAGGGCATCAGTGTTCCGGATGTCGGCCAGGAACTTGTTGCCCACGCCTTCCCCCTTGTTTGATCCTCTTGCGAGTCCCGGAATATCAACAATGCCTACAGTAGTATGAACAATGCGTTCAGTCTTCTGGAACTTTTCCAGTTCATATAACCTCCGGTCGGGGACCTGGATAATTCCGATATTCGATTTTGAGGCGCTGAAGGCATAGCTGCTTGTTTCAACCTTTGTTCCGGAAAGGCAGTTGAAAATGGTCGTTTTGCCTGAATTCGTGATTCCTATGATTCCGCACTGGAGTGGCATGGTTAATAATATTGATCGTACAAAGTTATAATTTACTTTCCTGCAGAGTTCATCGTTGTTAAACTTTTATACCTTTCGGAAGTCAAAACATAAACAACAAATTACTCTTTGTTTGGAAGATAAGGAGAGGACGGACAATGATATTATATCCCTTCTGGACGCCGATCCGGAAGCTGGTTTCAGGATGATGGCAGAACGTTACGGCCGGAGGCTCTACTGGCACATAAGACGCCTGGTAATTCTCCATGAAGATGCTGATGACGCCCTGCAGAATACTTTTTTAAATGTATGGAAGAACCTTGACAGTTTCCGCCGGGAAAGTTCCCTCTATACATGGTTGTACAGGATAGCCACCAACGAAGCCATTACACTGATAAACAGCCGGAAAAGACACAGCACCGTTTCGCTTGATGAGCTTGGGGCTGTTTTTGCCGGGGCACATGAGGGAAGTACATGGTTCGACGGTGATGAGGCCCAGAAAAAGCTGCAGAATGCAATACTCCGGCTTCCGGAAAAGCAGAGGATAGTGTTTAATCTCCGCTATTATGAAGAGATGTCGTACGAAGACATGAAGAAAGTGCTGGGAACCTCAACAGGAGCTTTAAAGGCTTCGTACCATCATGCCGTAAAAAAAATCGAGGAATTTCTGTTGGGTGCTTAAACCTTTATTATAAAAGTTTATCTAATAAAATGATGAGTGAGCTTGATAAAATACCGAAAGAGAATCCGTTCAGGGTGCCCGATGGGTACTTTGAAGGGATAACCGGGCGCATTATGCAGGCCGCCTCAAACGAACCACGCTTTAAAGCGGCTGAAAAGAAGATATTCCGGTTGAGACCATGGATGGCAGCCGCTGCCGGACTTGCAATAATTACCGCTCTCAGCATCACATTTCTTCTTATCAGCCCCGGCAGGGAGAAGATGGATATTTACACCGATCTTTCCTATAACGGCACTGCAGAAGAAATTTTTTACGGGATGGATTTGTCAGCCCTTGAAGAAGAAGCTGCCGGAAGGATAAGCACTTCAGGATTCATCGGTGTTGAGAACAGCGATATCATCGAATATCTGCAGATGCAGAATATAAACATTCTTGACATATATGAATATTTTTGAAACAGGGTTATGAAAAAGGGTTTAACGATTATTATCGGTTTATTTTTCTCCTGGGGTCTGCTGAATGCTCAGAATCAGGCTATGGAGAGACTTAACGCCTACAAGGTGGCTTTCTTCACCAAAAGGCTGAATCTGACCACCCAGGAGGCACAGAGATTCTGGCCTGTCTACAATGAGTTGCAGGACATGAAGCTTGCCGTGCAACAGGAAAGGGCAAAGATTTTCCGGGAAATTAACCAGAACGAGTTAAACATGTCGGAAAAAGAGCTGATCAGCGCCGGCGACAGGCTTATTGAACTCGACCTGAAGGAGGCGGAACTGAATGCCTCCTATCATAAGAAATTCAGGGAGGTTCTGTCTCCTCTTAAAGTAGTGCGTCTGTACCAGGCCGAGAACCAGTACCGGCTCCAGCTTCTTAACGAACTGAGGGAGAATGCCCCTGTAAGGAATAACATTCAGCAGCAAAGACAGCTGAGAAACAATTAGTTTTCAACTCAGGTTTTTAAGGGAAAAGATTACCCGTCTCTTCCAGGCTGATTCGCTGTTGTTTACCGGTTACCATATTTTTAAGAGTTACTTCACCGTTTTTTATTTCATCTTCACCTGCAAGAGCAACGTATGGTATATTGAGCGAGTCAGCGTAGGCCATCTGTTTCCCGATTTTCGCATCACCCGGGTAAATCATGGCGCTCACGCCCGATGAGTGCAGTTTCTTAAGGATCTTCAGGGCGTAAACATATTCATCCGCCCCGAAATTTATAATCAAAACCCTGCAAGGGGCCGTGCTTACATTCTCAAATCTCCCTTGCTGCAGCATCACATCGTAAATCCTTTCGGCTCCGAATGAGACGCCGACGCCGGAGACACCCTCCAGTCCGAATATGCCCGTCAGATTGTCATATCTGCCGCCTCCGCAGATACTACCAATGTTTACGCCATCGGCTTTTACCTCTATTATAGCCCCTGTATAGTAATTCAGCCCTCGTGCCAGGGCAAGGTCTATCTGGTACCCGCAGCGCAGAGGATCAGGATCGAGATACCGTGTCAGGGTTTCAAGCTCTACGATACCTTTCATTCCTTCATGAGAGCCGGAGAGAATTTTTCTGAGTCCCGTAAGCTTTTCGTAATTATCTCCCTTTATCTCAAAAACCGGAGTCAGTCCGTCAATAACCTGCTCACTTAGTCCTTTCTCCCTGAGTTCGGCGATAACTGCATCCTTTCCGGTTTTTTCAAGTTTGTCAATGGCTGTGGTGATATCGGTAAGCCTGTCAGCCGCTCCTGCTTTCCCGGCCAGACCGGCCAGTATTTTCCTGTTGTTTATCTTAATTGTAACCGGCACTTTCAGTCTTGCGAAAATCTCGTCGATAACGCGCAGCAGTTCAAGTTCGTTGAGGAGGGAGTCGCTGCCGATAACATCCACATCGCACTGGGTAAATTCGCGGTATCTTCCTTTCTGCGGCCTGTCTGCCCTCCAGACGGTCTGAATCTGGTATCTTTTAAAGGGGAAGGTGATCTCATTCCGGTGCTGAACAACAAATCTGGCAAAAGGCACGGTAAGGTCATACCTGAGGCCTTTTTCGCAGATTTTTGATGAGACGGAAGAGGAATCCCGCCTGAGCAGTTCTTCTTCTGTAACATTTTCGAGGAAGTCGCCCGAATTCAGTATTCTGAAAAGGAGTTTATCGCCTTCCTCCCCGTATTTACCGAGGAGAGTGGAGAGGTTTTCCATTGCCGGAGTTTCGAGCGGCTGGTATCCGAAGAGGGTAAATGTTTCCTTTATTATGTTTAATATCAGCTCCCTGCGGATAATCTCACCGGGAGGAAAGTCCCGTGTTCCTTTTGGAATATTAGGTTTCACCTGCATGCCTGGTCAATAAAAAACCAAAAGTATGCATATAAATTGAAAGTTGAAACCGGTCCGGGTTTTTCCGGCCCGGATGTTCAGTATTTTTCGGGAACGTAAGTCTGGTCTGTTTTCGGCGGCCTTACGTAGGCTACATCGTGTTTAAGCGGCGGCAGTTTAAATGGTTTCGGTGTGAGGTCTTCGTAAGGTATAAGAGAAAGAAGGTGGCTGATGCAGTTAAGCCTTGCCCTTCTCTTGTCGTCGCCCTCCACGACATACCATGGCGACTGCTTGGTATCGGTGTATGCAAACATTTTATCCTTGGCCATTGAATACTCCACCCATTTGTCGCGCGATTCAATATCCATCGGGCTGATCTTCCATCTTTTTGTGGGGTCCTTGATCCTGTCCTGGAATCTCTTTTCCTGTTCATGGTCACTTACCGAGAACCAGTATTTTATCAGGATTATTCCCGACCTGATAAGCATTTTCTCAAATTCCGGGCATGAGCGAAGAAATTCCTCATATTCCTCATTTGTGCAGAATCCCATTACCTTTTCGACGCCTGCCCTGTTGTACCAGCTTCTGTCGAAAAGGACGATTTCACCTCCGGCAGGAAGGTTTGCAACATATCTCTGGAAATACCACTGTGTCTTCTCCTTCTCTGTCGGGGTGCCAAGGGCAACCACCCTGCATATGCGTGGATTCAGACAGCCGGCAATAGTTTTAATGACACCACCCTTTCCGGCGGCATCCCTCCCTTCAAAAATAACCACAACCTTCAGTTTTTTGGCTTTCACCCACTCCTGAAGCTTAATAAGCTCAATCTCGAGTTTTCGCAACTCCTTGTAGTAGGTGTCCTTCTTCATTTTCTTGTGCTTTTCATCCTCTATGTCATGATAAAGGGCATCCTTGTCAAATACTTCCTGTTTCTTTCCGGAAGATTTATCTTCCTTTTTGCTGTTTTTGTGAGACATGTTGAAAGGTTTTAGAGACAGAAAGTTAAGAAAAATATTTTTACTTAACCAAACGCAGCAGGGAAATAAAGTAAAATATTACCCCGGTAATATTCAGGAACTCCTGTAATTTTTGGCGCCGGGCGGCGGCTCTGGCGGATATTACTGGATAAAAGGAATGGAGAGCGGATATCTGTATTCTTCTCCCCTGGATGCCTTAACCGAAGCCACGGCTATACACACTACCTTAAGAATCCATAAAGCGGCCATCAGGGGAATACCGATAATGATAAAGCATAGCGGAATCAGGAGAATTGTATAGAGAAGTACGGAAAGCTGGAAATTAAGGGCAGCCTTGCCGTTCTCATTGATCCATGTTGATTCATCCCTTCTGCTGAGCCAGCAGATCATCGGACCCAGTATACCACCGAACGGGACAATAAACCCGGCGTACGCTGAAAGGTGGCAGAACATTGCCCAGGTACGTTCGCTTTCCGATAATACTCTTATTTCTTTCATGACAATCCTGTTTTAAATAAAAGACGTGGCATGGTTAAAAATGATGCATCACCTGTACCTTGCAAGTCTTTTAAGATCTTCTTCAAGAAAAGCGTTCGGGTTATTATTGTTTATCCTGTGCTGGCCGAAATAGTACATTTCAGAATCGTCGGTACCAATAAGTATCTTGAAGCAGAAACTTCCGGTCCGGTCGTCGGTAGGCCCAACCTTATGGAGAATCAGTGTTGCCGGCGCCTTTTCCTTTATTGCCTTCACAATATCTTCCTCTTCAACAAGCCGGAACGGGTACGGGTATATTGATTTTATGGCAGCCTCCGTTGCCAGCTCAGGGGCCATATCCTCAGCTTTGGCAAGTATTGTCTTTTTAACAACTTCAGGGGCGTTTATGTTATAGTACTTCAGATACCTTCTTCCTGTTACAGAGGGGTTCTCAGAAATCAGCCTGGCATGCTTCTGCATAAACGCGAGGATTGCTCCGAGCTTATAACCGTAGGTTATGTCTTCCTCCCCGGCAAAAGAAAGCGGGACGGCACAAATCTCAGGATTATCGCTTAGATTGGCGACTCTTTTGCCCTGTATCAGGTTGATGAAATTAAACAGGCCTCCTGTTTTATCCCTCTCAAAATGTGTCTGGGTAAGTACTATGAAGGAATATGACGGATCGGTACGTCTTTTATTGAATTCCACAATACTGATGAACTCAAAGGGGGTAACCGTCCAGAAAGAATTTACCGCTTCCCTGATGTTGGGATTCCAGGCAGAAAAAGGGTCGTCTTCGAGAACGACACATGTCTTTGATCCCATGAATTGTTTAATCTCTGCCGCACTGGGGAAAGGGGCCTGAGCAGTCAATAATGAAAGAGCTGCGGTTACGAAAACTGCAGAAAGGATAATTTTCTTCATCTGCGGAATTTTTATCTGGGTAAATATAAAGGATTCTTTTCGTTGAACTTACGGACATAAACAAACATAAGCTCCTTTTGCTTTTTCCTGGGCAGTTTCACATACTCCTCGTATATTTCAGGATCTTTCATTATTAAAAGTTTAACATTCTCGACGGTAAAATCAACTATCTTACCTGTCTCTGTATCAATCATATACTGCCTGAGCTCATTCCTGGCAGAGGAATAGGGTCTGTAGGAATAAGGTGAATACATGCCATAAGGGTAATACCCGCCGTAATAACCATACGGGGAATAATAATAAGGATCATAATAGCCGTAAGGGGAATAATAATTATACCTGTTTTCGTAAGTTGTGACGTCGGCAACAAAATGGCAGATGTTGCCGACAAAGGTTATCCTGTTGAAATTTCCCTGTATCATAACATAAACCACGCCATTCCTTGCAAATCCCCATATTTCTTCTTTCTTCACCTCCTGCCTTACCCCCATTTCATCGTAAAAGTATATTTTGTCGGCCGCAAAAACCTTGTCAAAAAAATCCTTATCGTTATAATCGGCGGAGGTGAGCAGTTTTGCCTTTGGAATGGGCCTGTTTGCCTTCACCTGATCAAAATTAAGGTAAATTCCATCCCTGAACCTGAAGTCAGGAGTGTACTTTACCATTTCGGCCTGTTCCTGTCCGTATGATATCCATGGCAGAAGCAGCAGAGCTGCAATTACAGCCACCGGTATAAAAACGATGTTGCTTAACTTCCTGTCCATTTCAAGTCCTCCTTACGGAAACGGTAATCAAAAATTATACCGAAACTGGGCGTTAATCCTGTCCGTTTCAAAGGTAAATATAAAGTGTTTTTTTATTAAAACGATTTTTCTTTCTCCGGTCAGATTGCTTTCAAAGTCATATTTGTATTATTTTTACAAAGGAAATATGATGTAATGGATAAACTGAAGAAAAGGCATTCACCTGCCGAAGCCGGAGCAACCAGCCATGAGTCCGAAACAGGCAGGAGGATTATAATTAACCTTTTACTGGCCGTACTTATTTTACTGATTGCAGGAATAATTCTTATTTCGCTGAACTTGCTGCTTCCTGCCGGGATACTTGTTCTTATTGCATCGGCCGGCATACTGCTGATTTACCGCAGGTCTTCATCTATGCTGAGCATGCTTTCCAAGAGGCTGGAGGAGACTTCCGAGTCGAGCGGAAAAAAGGACACGGTGATTACAGATTTCTCCCACAGGATAAGGGAACCTCTCAATACCCTTGTAATTCTTGGCGATCTGCTGATGAAGTCGGGACCTGATGAGAAACAGAAAGAGCTCATTGAGACTCTGGTTGCATCTGCAAAAAACATGGTCGACACCGTCAACCAGCTTACAATGGAGAGCGGCAGCGTAAGTTACGAGGGAAGAGAAAAGATACGCTTTAACCTTAACTCAACAATCCAGAACACTATAGAACTGTTCAGGCTCCGGCAACCTCCGGTTTTGAATTTCTTACCGCCCGATAAGGATCTTCCGGATTACCATCTGATCGGTGACCCCATTGTGGTTAAACAGATTTTGCTGGATCTGTTTAGTCTTCTTGAGGCCGGAAGCAGGGATTATCCTACCGGAGTTAAAGTGGTGGCTTCAAAGGATGAAAACAGGGATGACGGTCTGTACATAAATTTCTCCATCTCGACCGATAAAAAAACACCCCTTCCGTCTGATAATGAAACCCTTATCCATGCCGCCAGAATTATTGAAGATAATGGCGGCAGTTATGCCTTTGATTCTGACGAAAAAACCACAAAACTATCCTTCTCCCTTCCTTTTATTCCCGCCACAACCGAAGAGAAAAAAACCATTGCCTCCCCCAGGATAGACATCCTGAAGACACAGGCACGGCCTTCAAAAAACCTGAGGGATGCCAACATACTGCTGGTGGAAGACAACCAGATAAATCAGAAAATTACCATGCTTACCCTCAAGCCTCTTGTCAGATCAATAGATACTGCCACAAATGGAAGGGAAGCACTGGAGAAGTTCGGCAGTTTCAAATACGATCTGATATTGATGGATATACAGATGCCTGTTATGAGCGGACTGGTTGCCGCCGGGAAGATAAGGGAACTTGAGGCAAGTACCAATGAACACATACCTATTATAGCCATCACGGCAAATGCAATGCTCGGCGACAAAGAGCGATGCATATCGGCGGGAATGGACGATTATATCAGCAAACCTTTTCAGCCCTCTTCACTGATAGAAATCATAAAGAAACATCTTTAAAACTTCATTAAATTCTTATTCCCATAACCAGTATATCGTCTATCTGGTCATTTGTCCCCTTCCAGTTTTCAAGAGTATCCTTAAGAATGATCTTCTGTTCACTCATAGGAAGCCTGTTTATGGTTGTAAGAAGATATCTCAGCCTCCTGTACATAAACTTCTTGTTTTCCTCTCCCCCGAACTGATCGGCATAACCATCGGTAAAAAGATACACCGGTTCACCCCTGTTCACATTTATTCTGTGAGTTGTATATGATGCCTCTCCGGGTTTCATCCCCAGTATATATTTATCACCTTTCAGTTCATTGAGTTTGTCGCCGCTGAAGTAATACACCGACGAGAATGCCCCTGAAAACTCAAGAGTCATGTCCTTAACATTCACTGTACAAACCGATATGTCCATGCTTTCCTTTATTCCAGGGTCTCCGGGTTTACCTCCGGGGAACAGAGACCCCACCATTTTGTCGAGCCGGTCAAGAATTTTTCCCGGACTATCATCCGGATTTTCCTTGATAAGACTGTTGATAAGGTTATGGCCTATCATCGACATCAGGGCGCCCGGCACCCCATGGCCTGTACAGTCGGCGACAACCAGGATTACCCTGTTTCCATGTTTGTAAAACCAGTATAAATCGCCGCTTACGATATCTTTCGGAAGATAAAGTATAAAGCTTTCCGGGAAGCTTTCAGTCAACAGTGACACTTCGGGCAAAAGGGCGTTCTGTATGCGGTGAGCATAAACCAGACTTTCGGTAATGTTACTGCTTCTGGCCTCAAGAAGAGACAGTTTCCGGCTTAGCTCCTCCATCCTGGTTTTATAATCAGCAAGTTCTCTCCTGGCCCTGACCAGTTCGCTCTTATATAACCGGTAAGCCAGAAAGATTGCAACCGTTAAAAGGAAGATGTATACAACAACCCTGATTGTTGCTGACATAAAATACTGACCGGTAAACAGTTTCCATCCTGCCGGCCACTCTTGCACAAATTCAGAAAGCAGGAGTTTCATACTTGTGCAAAGATAAGAATTAAGGGGCGCTCTGCCTAAAGCGTTAGTGTAAACAGTGCCTGTCAGGCTTTGATGGCAGCCGATCCCGGGCGGAAGGCTTTGCTGAATCTAAGCGAGGGCGATTTGATAAACGGGGCAGGTCCGAGCTCTTCCCATTTCTCATCAATTCTCCGTATGGTATCATCGTCAGAGCACACAATCCCCGGCCATGGTCGCGGAAATCCGCCCGGCCGGTAAGCCTTGGTTGTAGCGTCTATGATATAAAGCTTTCCTTCAATATTCTCTATGTCGCGAACTGGATCCGTGTTGCCAAGTATGTGCCAGGTACAGAGGGAGATATCAGAAAGATCAAATCCATCGTCCACTGCCACGAATAAACCAAACCCTGAATGCCGGGCCGTTTCCTTCAGAAAATCCTTTATCGCTGCAATGTTGGTTTTTCCTCCGGTGTTTTTTACGGCTGCGATAAGGACCGGAATATCAAACTCCCCGCGCAGATCCCTGTATGCCGTGATCAGTCCGGCAGTTAACAATGTACCGGGGTCGGCTGACCAGGTGAGCAGAGGAATATCCTGCTTTTCATCTGTTTTTTCCTGCGGCACTTTACGTGTGGCATCAATTCCGAGTTTACCGCCATAGGCTTCTGTATCAGATGCATGATCGAGCACATCGAGAGGGCCGCGTGTAAAGACAAGGTCGTGCGAAGGATTGCAGGAACTGAAAACAACCCGTGCCAGGCTTTTGTAGTCGCGGATGTCGGTATCTTCACTCACCACTACCAGAAATTTGGTAAACATCATCTGGCCGGCGCCAAAAACAGAATTTATCACCTTCTTCCCCTGTCCGGGCCACCTTTTTTGTATTTTGACTATCGCGAGGTTATGCGCCACGCCCGGAGCAGGAAGGTGCATATCTTCAAGTTCCGGAAGCAGGGTAAGTTTAAGGGGGGCCTGGAATATTTCAGAAGTCAGTTCCGTAAACTGGTAATCTTCCATTGGGGGGACACCCACGATGGTGGCCGGGTAAACAGGATTACGGGAATGAGTAATACATGTTACATGAAACCTCGGATAGGGGCCTTCGAGGCTGTAGAAACCGGTATGATCGCCGAAAGGGCCCTCAGTTACCGGTTCCTCCAGGGGGTCAACGAACCCTTCGATAACAAAATCAGCATCGTCGGGGACATAGATGTCATTTGTGATGCATTTGACAAGTTTCACCTTCCGGCCCCTGATGAAACCGGCCAGCAGATATTCGTCGATATTCTCAGGCAGGGGGGCTGTTGCGGCATAGGTGTAAACCGGATCGCCCCCGAGGATAACCGATACCGGCATTTTTCTGCCGGTTTTTTTCCATGCTTCGAAGTGATTTGCTCCTGTTTTGTGCAGTTGCCAGTGCATTGCTGTTGTATCCGGGCCCAGTACCTGCATCCTGTACATGCCGGCGTTTGGTTTCAGGGTTTCGGGGTGATAAGTGTTTACGACGGGAAGAGTTATGTATCTTCCTCCGTCGTGAGGCCAGCATTTAAGAACAGGTATTATGCTCAGGTCCGGTTTCCTGATAATGGTATGCTGGCACAGGCCGCGCCGGGACGACCTTGAGGGAATCAGGTTGACAAGGTTCAGCAATCCGGGGATACCCTTAATTTTACTGAGGAAGGATGAAGGTGCGGATGGCATGGAGGCCGGAATGCGGGAGATTCTGGAAATCAGATGGCCAATGTCTTCCATGCTGCATGCCATGGCAAGTCTTTTTCCGGAAGCGAAAGCGTTTATCAGCAGAGGAAACGCGGTTCCGTTATTTTCGAACAGCAGTGCAGGGCCATTGTTTTTTACAAACCTGTCGGCAATTTCGGTTATTTCGAGTTCGGGGTCAAAGAAGGTTTTTATTCTTTTCAGATCACCCCTTTTTTCGAGTGCAGACACAAACTCATTAAGTCCTTTCCAGGCCATCTTTCTGATATTGACTTTACAAATATATTAAAAGGCGAGGAGGGTTGATAATTGTTTCAGCATAATAGGAAGGGATATGAGGGATAAGGGGTGTATAAAAAACAGTAATGGGAACTATTCGTTAGATTAGTTCCCATTCACCGTTTGCAGCCGAGGCCGCGAACGGCGTCAGGCTACTGTTATTCTGGCCGGCTGCTTAGCAGATCGTGAGATCTGGTTTGGCAACCCTGAACCGTCGGGCACTGCTTGTTAAGGCTGTGCCTTCGGGCTGTCCTTTCTTCCCGCCGAGGCGGGAATTCCGGGACGAAGCGTCAGTCAGGCATGCGCTGATCCTCCCCGGAGGGAAGTTCAGTTTGCAGTTCCCATCAGACCGAAGTCCTTTGTTTCCTGCAGCCCTGTGACCCAATCGTTGAAAGAACGTTTCCGGTTTCATCGATCTGCTGAACACCGGAGACTTCCGAGAGTGGTCTCCTGGTTCAGGCTTCGGCTCTCTGATGCGCAGACCCGGGGGTCTGACCGAACCATTCCGGGCTTCAGTTAAGAAACCGTTATCTGGTTCCACATCGTTTGAGCAGCCTTTTATCGCTCACCTGATATGTCAAAAATAATGTATGAAACTTCAATTTGAAAATATTTCGGGTCATTGTTGTAAACGCAATATAAACAGGAGTTATTAACAATTGTTAATAACTCCTGTAATTTGTAAATTATTGTATAGTAATGTATTGCGAGCTATTTAGACTCTTCCCCCTGTTCTTTTGCAGGTTCCTCCTGCGGAGTTGTTTCAGAGGCGGTATCGGTTGTGGCTGCCTCAGCGGCTCCGGTGGTTTGTCCGGCTGTTTTCTTTTTTGGAGATCTTCTTCTCCTTGCAGCGGTTTTGGTTTTGGGTTCTGTTCCGAGCATAGCCTCATTAAAGTCGACCAGTTCGATTATGCACATTTCCGCATTATCGCCGATTCTGTTTCCGGTTTTTAGTATCCTGGTGTATCCGCCCGGTCTTTCAGCCACTTTGGGGGAGATTGTTCTGAACAATTCAGAAACTGCCTCTTTATTCTGGAGGTGACTGAAAACCATTCTGCGCGAATGTGTGGAATCTTCCTTCGATTTTGTGATAAGAGGTTCGATATATGTCCGGAGAGCCCTTGCCTTGGCTGTTGTGGTTTTTATTCTTTTGCTCATAATAAGGGATGCTGCCATATTGGCAAGCATGGCCTTTCTGTGTGCACTGGTTCTTCCCAGGTGGTTTATTACTCTCTGATGTCGCATTGCTGTATCCTTCTTTTGAAATTAATCCTTGTCAAGCCTGTATTTTGTTACATCCATACCGAAAGAGAGGTCCATCGAATCAAGAAGTTCGTCGAGTTCGGTAAGAGATTTCTTTCCGAAATTTCTGAACTTAAGCAGGTCGTTCTTATTAAATTTGACCAGGTCTCCGAGTGTTTCAACCTCGGCAGCCTTAAGGCAGTTGAGGGCTCTTACCGAAAGGTCAAGATCCACGAGTTTGGTTTTCAGCAGCTGTCGCATATGAAGTATTTCTTCGTCAAACTCCTCGCCGGTAAGTTTTTCACCCTGATCGATAGTGATCTTTTCATCGGAGAAAAGCATGAAATGGTATATCAGTATTTTTGCTGCCTCCTTGAGTGCTTCTTTCGGGTGTATTGATCCGTCGGTTTCTATCTCAATAATCAGTTTTTCGTAGTCGGTTTTCTGTTCAACCCTGAAGTTTTCGACAGAATATTTAACGTTTCGTATAGGTGTGAAGATTGAGTCTATGGCAATAAGTCCGAATTCGGCTTCTTCGGGTTGGTTTTCCTCGGCGGGGACGTAACCTCTTCCCTTGCTTATTGTAAGCTCCATATTGATTTTCACTCCGGGTTCCATTCTGCAGATAACAAGGTCGGGGTTCAGTACCTCGAATCCGGACAGAGCATTATTCAGAGCCCCTGCCTTGAACACTTCCTGGTTGGTGATTTTCAGAGCCACTTTTTCGCCCTCTGCGTCTTCGGTTTTTCTTTTAAACCTTACCTGTTTCAGGTTAAGTATAATATCGGTTACGTCTTCGATAACCCCTTTTATTGTTGAAAACTCGTGGTCGACGCCGTCAATTTTTACAAGTGTAATGGCATATCCTTCGAGTGAAGACAGAAGAATTCTTCTGAGGGCATTTCCCACTGTGATACCGTAACCTGGTTCCAGGGGGCGGAATTCGAATTTGCCGAATTTGTCATTCGACTCGAGCATTATTACTTTATCGGGCTTCTGAAATGCTAAAATTGCCATGGGCTTAATTATTTGGAGTAAAGTTCAATAATAAGGTTTTCCTTAATATCTTCAGGAATATCTGCACGCTGAAGTATCGACATAAATTTTCCGGCCATCTGGGTTTCGTCCCATTCGAGCCAGGGGATTCGAGCCGAGCGTCTTTCAGCTATGGAGCCTGTTATTACCTCGAGTGATTTTGATTTCTCGCGCACTCCGATAATATCGCCGGGTTTGAGCTGGAAGGAGGGTACATTTATTACGCGGCCGTTTACGGTAATATGTCTGTGGGAGACAAGCTGTCGGGCAGCCGCCCTTGTTGGTGCGATACCAAGGCGGTACACGGTATTGTCGAGCCTTGATTCAAGTAGTTGAAGCAGCACTTCGCCTGTAACTCCCTTGCTCCTTGAAGCTTTCTCGAAAGCATTTCTGAACTGTCTCTCCAGGAGCCCGTAAAGGTATTTCACCTTTACCTTCTCCCTTAGCTGGATTCCGTACTCGGAGATCTTCTTTCTCTTTTTGTTAAGTCCGTGCTGTCCGGGAGGGAAGTTTTTCCTGTCGAGATATTTGTCGGGGCCGAAAATAGGTTCCCCGAATTTTCTTGCAATTTTTGATCTGGGTCCGGTATATCTTGCCATTGATCCTAATGTTTTCTGTTAAATCATTCAATATTAAACTCTTCTTCTTCCTGCGGGTCTGCAGCCGTTGTGAGGCAATGGTGTCACATCCACTATTTCAGTCACCTCGATGCCGGTATTGGCTATTGAGCGGATAGCAGATTCACGTCCGGCACCAGGTCCTTTCACAAAAACCTTCACTCTTCTGAGCCCCAGGTCGTAGGCCACCTTGCTGCAATCTTCGGCAGCCATCTGGGCTGCATAGGGTGTATTCTTTTTCGACCCCTTGAATCCCATTTTTCCGGCCGATGACCATGAAATAACCTGTCCGGAATTATTTGTTATGGTAACAATTATATTATTGAATGAAGAATGAATATGAGCCTGCCCTGCAGGTTCGATACGCACTACTTTCTTCTTTGATGCTCCGGTCTTCTTCGCCATAATTAACTTTATTTAGTAGCCTTTTTCTTGTTTGCAACAGTTTTCTTTCTTCCTTTTCTGGTTCTTGCGTTGTTTTTGGTGCTCTGACCTCTGACCGGCAGTCCTGATCTGTGTCGGATACCCCTGTAGGAACCGATATCCATAAGCCTTTTGATGTTAAGCTGCATTTCCGAGCGGAGTTCACCTTCGAGCTTATAGTTTTCGCTAAGGATTTTCCTGATGGCGTTAATCTGTTCATCGGTCCACTCTTCCACCTTAACATCCTTGTCGACACCTGCCTGAGCAAGCACCTTACGGGCTGTACTGCGTCCCACACCATAGATGTATGTAAGACCTATCTCACCTCTTTTATGTCTTGGTAAATCTACCCCAACAATACGTGCCATATAGTTTTTTTAATGGTTTGCAAAATTAGTAAATTATCCCTGCCGTTGTTTAAACTTGGGATTTTTCTTATTAATTACGTAAATACGGCCCTTTCTGCGTACTATTTTGCAGTCGGCGCTGCGTTTTTTTACAGAGGCTCTTACTTTCATAATTCAATTTTGTTTCTATTTATATCTGAATGTTATTCTTCCTTTTGTAAGGTCGTAGGGAGACATTTCCACTCTGACCTTGTCGCCCGGCAATATTTTAATATAGTGCATTCTCATTTTGCCTGAGATATGGGCTGTAATTACGTGCCCGTTCTCAAGCTCGACCCTGAACATTGCGTTTGACAGGGCTTCGGTAATGGTACCATCCTGCTCAATCGGGGGTTGTTTAGCCATAATTTTATCTGTTTTTTAACACTTCATCAATAAATCTGAATGTTGATAAAACATCTGCTTTCCCGTTATCAACCGCCACCGCATATTCAAAATGGGCCGACGGCATTCCGTCCGAAGTCACAATTGTCCATCCGTCGCTTTTCTGTACTGTTTCCTTTGTTCCCATATTTATCATTGGCTCAATACAGATAACCAGTCCTTTCGGAAGCTTCGGGCCGGTGCCTCTTTTTCCGAAGTTGGGTATTTCGGGAGCTTCATGGAGCTTAACTCCGATGCCATGTCCGACCAGTTCCCTTACGACGGAGAAACCTCCGCTTTCAGCTTTTGATTGAACAGCGAAAGATATATCTCCCACGCGGTTGCCTGCAACTGCCTCTTTCACACCTTCCTCGAGGGAGGCTCTTGTGTAATCGAGCAGTTTCTGCACCCTGTCGTCAATATTTCCCACAGCAAATGTAAAAGCAGTATCTCCGTAGTAACCGTTCAGAACCACTCCGCAGTCGACTGATATGATGTCGCCCTCCCTCAGTTCGTAAGCGGAGGGTATTCCGTGGACTATTTCTTCATTCACGGAGGTGCAGAGTGTAGCGGGGAAGCCGTTATAGCCTTTGAAGGCCGGCACGGCGCCATGATCGCGGATAAATGATTCGGCAATTGCATCGAGCTTAAGTGTTGTTATGCCCGGGGCTATATGCCTGGCGATCTCTGCAAGTGTCAACGACACGAGCATGTTGCTTTTTCTGAGCAGTTCTATCTCTTCGTTTGTCCTGCTGTTTAACATCAAAGAACGTAATACATATTAATACGCTGCCACGGCTCCTGTTCTTCCCTTAATCCTTCCCGATTTCATAAGGCCGTCGTAATGCCTCATAAGAAGGTGGCTTTCTATCTGCTGCAGTGTATCAAGAACCACACCCACAAGTATCAGCAGAGAGGTGCCTCCGTAGAACTGTGCGAACTGCTGAGACACACCGGCTTTCACGGCCAATGAGGGCATTATAGCCACAATAGCCAGGAATATTGATCCGGGCAGTGTTATCTTCGACATAATGCCGTCGATAAATTCAACAGTCTTTCGTCCGGGTTTTATACCGGGAATAAATCCGCCGTTTTTCTTCATATCCTCGGCCATCTGGACGGGGTTGATTGTAATGGCAGTGTAGAAATATGTAAAGAGTATTATGAGCAATCCTGTAACCAGGTTATACCAGAAGCCGTACATATTTGAGAAGGCCACCACAAAACCTGATGATGAATTTGAATATCCTGCAATAATTATTGGCAGCATCATTATAGCCTGAGCAAATATTATCGGCATCACGCCTGCGGCGTTCACCTTAAGGGGGATGTATTGTCTTACGCCGCCGTACTGTTTGTTGCCGATAATCCTGCGTGCATACTGTACCGGTATCCTGCGCGTCCCCTGCACAAGGAGTATTGTGCCAAGAATAACGACGAACAGGAACACGAGTTCGACAACAAGTGCTATCAGTCCGCCTGCTCCGTTCATCCTGGCGCCGGCTTCGAAAATAAAGTTTGCCGGCATCCGGGCCACAATACCTATCATTATAATAAGCGAGATACCGTTTCCGATACCCTTATCGGTAATTTTCTCTCCCAGCCACATAACGAATATTGTTCCCGCGGTAAGAATGATCACTGATGATACCATAAAGAAGGTACCGGAAGTGATGAATGCGGTGGAGGGCAGGACATTATGAAGGTTATAAAGGTAGGTTGGAGCCTGAAGGATGAGAATGATGACAGTAAGGTAACGTGTGTACTGGTTCATTTTTCTTCTTCCGCTCTCTCCTTCCTTCTGAAGTTTCTGGAAATAGGGGAAAACGATGCCGAGGAGCTGCACCACGATGGAGGCTGAAATATAGGGCATTATTCCCAGAGCAAAGATCGAAGCCTGCGAAAACGCACCTCCCGAGAACATATCGAGCAGACTCATTATACCTGAAGAGGTTTGTGTTCTTAAGTCCTGCAGCTGGGAAGGATCTATTCCGGGCAATGATACATATTTCCCGAGCCTGTAAATCATTATTATGCTCAGGGTATATAAAAGCCTTGCCCTCAGGTCTTCTATCTTAAAGATATTCTTTATGGTCTGTATCAGCCTCATCTGATTATATTTTTACAACAGTACCCTGGTTTGCTTTGATAGTGTCGGCAGCCTTCTGGCTGAAAGCGTGAGCATGAACCTCGATCTTTTTGCTTAGTTCGCCTTTTGCCAGGATCTTCACCTTTGCATTTTTAGATACCAGTCCTGCTGCTACAAGGGTTTGGATATCTATTTTATCAACATTAAGTTTCTCGGCGAGACTCTGTAATGTACTTACATTAATAGCCTTATATTCCACTCTGTTGATATTATTGAATCCGTATTTCGGGAGTCTTCTCTGGAGCGGCATCTGGCCGCCTTCAAATCCGATTTTTCTCTTGTATCCGGATCTTTGTTTGGCTCCTTTATGCCCTCTTGTGGAAGTGCCGCCTTTACCCGAACCCTGTCCTCTGCCGAGGCGTTTATTTTTCTTCACTGACCCTTTGGCCGGTCTCAAGTTGCTAAGATCCATAATTATAAATGGTATTATTCTGTTTAAATTTCTTCCGTTCTGACCAGATGTCTTACTTTTTCCACCATACCGAGAATCTGGGGAGTTGCTTCATGTTCAACGCTTTGGTTGAGCCTGTGAATGCCAAGTGCCTCCAGAGTTCTTCTCTGTCTCTCTGATCTTCTGTTTTTACTCTTTACCTGGGTGATTCTGATTTTTGCCATGGCATTTAGTTTCTAACCGTTAAATACTTTTTCAACTGGCACACCGCGCGATTCGGCTACGGCGAAAGCATCTCTCATCTGCAGCAGGGCTGCGATGGTTGCCTTGACCAGGTTATGAGGGTTCGATGACCCTTTCGATTTTGCGAGAACGTTCTTCACGCCCACGCTTTCGAAAACGGCACGCATTGCACCTCCCGCCTTTACTCCGGTACCTTCGGATGCCGGTTTGATGAAAACCTGTGCACCGCCGAATTTTGCGGTCTGCTCGTGCGGCACGGTTCCTTTAATGATGGGAACCTTAATGAGGTTCTTCTTGGCATCTTCAATTCCTTTTGAGATGGCTGTGGTTACCTCGCTGGCCTTTCCGAGGCCATGACCGACAATACCATTTTCATTACCCACAACCACAATAGCGGCAAAACTGAATGTGCGACCTCCCTTTGTGACTTTTGTCACTCTCTGAATACTGACGAGCCTGTCTTTAAGCTCTATATCAGTGGTTTTTACTTTTCTTATTCCCTCCATGATTCATTAGAATTTTAATCCACCTTCTCTTGCTCCGTCGGCCAGGGACTTAACCCTTCCGTGATACTGGTAACCGCCTCTGTCGAATACCACTTCCGATATTCCCTTTTCGCGGCATTTGGAGGCCAGCAGTTTGCCGACCAGAGAAGCCTGTTCTGTTTTTTTGATGCCGGTCTTGGATGCTACTTCTTTCTCCCTTGAACAGGCCGACAAAAGGGTGACTCCATTGATATCATCAATGAGTTGTGCATAAATCTGCCTGTTGCTGCGGAAAACCGAAAGCCTTGGTTTAAGGCTGGTCCCGTGCACTTTCCTGCGTATCCTCCGCCTTACCCTGGCTCTTCTTTCCAGTTTGCTTAATGCCATATCTTTAAAATTTCCTTATGTTAAACACTTGCTGATTTCCCGGCTTTTCTTCTGATATATTCCCCGACGAATCTGATTCCTTTACCCTTGAAAGGTTCGGGCGGACGGAGTGATCTAATTTTGGCCGCCACATGACCAATGAGCTGTTTGTCGATGCTGGTCAGGGTTATAACAGGATTACTTCTTCTTTCTGTCCTGGCCTCCACTTTGATTTCGTCGGGAAGCTGAATAATAATTTCATGAGAGAAGCCGAGGCTTAATTCGAGGTTCTGGCCTTTTGCCTCTGCCCGGTAGCCCACACCCACCAGTTCGAGTTCCTTTTTGTAGCCTTTCGACACTCCCTCAACCATGTTGGCGATAAGGGCTCTGTAGAGTCCATGGAGCGATTTGTGGTTTTTAGAATCGGAGGGTCTCTTAAGAACTACCTGGTTGTTTTCGACCTCCACCCTGATATCGGGGTTTATCTGCTGCCTTAACTGACCCAGCGGACCCTTAACAACGATGACATTATCATCGTCCACTGTGACGGTCACCTTTGCCGGCAGGTTAATTGGCAAGTTTCCTATTCTTGACATTTCCTCTCCTCCTCTTTTTTAATAAACGTAACAAATAATCTCTCCGCCGACGTTTTCTTTTCTGGCTTCCTTATCTGTCATAAGCCCCCTGGATGTGGAAATTATTGCGATTCCAAGTCCGTTCAGCACCCTGGGCATTTTTTCAACGTCGGTATATTTTCTTAGTCCCGGGCGGCTGATTCTGTGAATTGCCTTTATTGCGGGCCTTTTGTTTCTCGGGTGGTATTTAAGGGCGATCTTCAGGATTTTCTGCGGTCCTTCACCCTCAACGACCTTGTATCCGCGGATGTATCCTTTCTCAAGGAGTATCCTGGCTATCTCCGTCTTCATATTTGATGAAGGAGCTTCAACAACCTTATGGCCGGCCATTACGGCATTCCTTATTCTTGTAAGTAAATCTGCGATCGGATCTGTCATGTTATTTACTGTTTCTTTTTTCCTTATTTTTAACTATTACCAGCTGGCTTTTCTTACTCCCGGGATAAGACCTTTCGAAGCCATCTCCCTGAAAGTGATTCTGCTGATTCCAAATTGTCTCATATAACCTCTTGGCCTTCCGGTAAGCTTGCATCTGTTGCGGAGGCGTATCGGGTTTGAATTTCTTGGAATGCGGCTTAATCCCACGTAATCCCCTTCAGCCTTCAGTTTTGCTCTTCTGGCGGCATATTTCTGCACCAGCCTGGCACGCTTTACCTCACGGGCCTTCATTGATTCCTTAGCCATATAATCAGTTTTTAACGTTTTTGAAAGGCAATCCGAAATATTTAAGTAGAGCAAGAGCTTCCTCGTCGCTTCTTGCCGTGGTTACAAATGTTATCTGCAATCCCATTATTTTTGCGACCTTATCGAGGTCTATCTCCGGGAATATAATCTGTTCCGTAATTCCGAGGGTATAATTTCCCCTGCCGTCGAAAGTCGGATTAATTCCCTTGAAGTCCCTGATTCTGGGAAGGGCCACATTAATAAGTCTCTGGAGGAATTCATACATACGGTCCTGCCGGAGGGTGACCATAATGCCTATCGGCATGTTTTTCCTGAGCTTGAAATTTGAGATGTCCTTCCTGGAATATGTTGCAACAGCCTTCTGTCCGGCTATATCGGTAATCTCCTTAAGTCCGGAATCGAGGATTTTCTTGTCGGCGATGGCAGCGCCCACTCCCTGGCTGATAACTATTTTTTCCAGCCTGGGTACCTGCATGACTGTTGTATAGTTAAACTCTTTCATCAAAGCAGGGATTATTTCCTCCCTGTATTTGGTTTTCAATTCGGGTGTATACATTACTTAATCTCCTCCCCTGATTTTTTTGCGTAACGAATCAATTTATTTTTTTCATTAAGCCTTCTTCCGATCCTTGTGGGTTTCCCTGAGGCAGGGTCGACCAGCATAAGGTTTGAAATATGCACGGGGGCCTCTTTCTTGAGGATTCCTCCCTGAGGGGCCTTGGCGTTTGGTTTGGTATGTTTCTGAACCATGTTAACGCCTTCCACAATAGCCCTGAGTTTATCCCTGTCAACTTCCAGTACCCGGCCTTTCTGTCCTTTCGACTCACCCGAGATGACTATCACGGTGTCGCCTTTCCTGATATGTAATTTTTTCTGCATCAGTTAGAATTTAAATGTTAAAGAACTTCAGGGGCAAGTGATACGATTTTCATATACTTATCGCGCAGTTCTCTGGCCACGGGGCCGAAGATACGTGTACCCCTTACCTCGTCGAGGTTTGTGAGCAGCACGACGGCATTGTCGTCGAACCTGATATAGGAGCCGTCGGGTCTCCTGATTTCCTTTTTGGTTCTTACCACGACAGCCCTGCTGACCATACCCTTTTTGGCTTCGCCCGATGGGATAGCACTTTTTACGGTAACTATTATTTTATCGCCCACAGTGGCGTATCGCTTTTTTGTACCGCCAAGCACCCTGATGCACAAGACCTCCCTGGCACCTGTGTTATCGGCTACATTCAATCTTGTTTCCTGCTGTATCATAATTACTTAGCTCTTTCAATTATTTCAACAAGTCTCCAGTTTTTATTTTTGCTCAACGGTCTGGTTTCCGCTATTCTGACAGTATCTCCGATTTTGCAGGAGTTTTCCTCATCGTGAGCCATCATCTTTTTTGTCTTGTTGACAAATCTTCCGTAAATCGGGTGTTTTACCTTTCTTTTAACGGCAACAACTATTGATTTGTCCATTTTGTTACTGACAACCACGCCGATTCTTTCTTTTCTGAGTTTCCTTTCCATGGCAGGTTCTGACTATTGATTTTTCTTATTCGACTCCCTTGTTTTGAGTTCCGTAAGGAGTCTTGCTATATTTTTCCTTGCCTCTTTAATCTTCTGGGGATTATCGATTGGCGAGATTGCATGATTAAGCTTCATGCGGGTAAGCATAAGTCTTTCCGAATCGAGTCGTTCGATAAGGTCAGCGGTGCTTAATTCTTTTATTTCCGACATTTTCATTGCCACACAATTTTATTCTTTAACATAATCATGCCTTACCACGAATCTGGTTTTAATAGGCAGTTTCTGAGCTGCGAGCCTGAGGGCTTCCTTTGCAACTTCAAAAGGCACACCTTCGGCTTCGATAAGGATACGACCGGGAGTAACGGGGGCGACGAATCCTTCGGGGGCACCCTTACCTTTTCCCATTCTTACCTCAGCCGGTTTTTTGGTTATCGGCTTATCGGGGAAAATACGGATCCATATCTGTCCTTCACGTTTCATATGCCTGGTTACGGCCTGGCGGGCTGCTTCGATCTGCCGTCCGGTAATCCATGCCGATCCGAGGGCCTTAATCCCGAAAGAGCCGAAAGAGAGTTGGTTACCTCTCTGGGCATTTCCTTTCATCCTGCCCTTCTGCTGCCTCCTGTATTTTGATTTCTTAGGTTGTAACATTGCCTGTTTACATTAATATGTTTGAATGTCTGCAGATTTTATTTCCTGGGTTTTCTTTTAAGGCCCTTTGCTTTTGCGTTTTTCGCCCCGATATTCGGGCTGAGGTCTCTTTTGCCGTAAATTTCGCCGTTGCAGATCCATACCTTAACCCCTATTAGGCCCACCTTGGTATGAGCTTCACCGAGGGCATAATCGATGTCGGCCCTGAAAGTATGGAGGGGAATTCTGCCCTCCTTGTAAGTTTCGTTTCTGGCCATTTCAGCTCCGCCGAGGCGGCCCGAGATCACGACTTTTATTCCTTCAGCTCCCATTCTCATGGTTGAGGCTATAGCCATTTTTATTGCGCGCCTGTAGGAAATTTTTCCTTCGATCTGCCTGGCTATGTTGTTTGCAACGATGCTTGCGTCGAGTTCCGGTCTTTTTATTTCATAAATATTGATCTGGACTTCTTTTTTAGTGATCTTCTTTAATTCTTCCTTGAGCTTATCCACTTCCTGACCGCCTTTTCCTATAATGATTCCGGGGCGTGCAGTGTTAACTGTGACAGTTATAAGCTTGAGAGTTCTTTCGATAACAATTTTGGAAATGCTTGCTTTTGCAAGACGTGCATTGAGGTATTCCCTTATTTTGGTATCCTCTACCAGTTTGCCGGAGAAATCCTTTCCGCCGAACCAGTTTGAATCCCAACCTTTAATAATACCCAGCCTGTTGCTTATCGGATTAACTTTTTGTCCCATTTATTATGAGTTTGAGCTGTTTTCAATATTTTCATTATTGGCGCTGCCGAGCACGAGAGTTACATGATTTGATCTTTTTCTAATCCGGTAAGCTCTTCCCTGGGGCGCTGTCTGAAGTCTTTTAAGGCTGCGTCCGCCGTTAACGAAAATTTCCTTAACAAAGAGACCGCTCTCTTCCACCCTTGCACCTTCATTTTTCTGCTGCCAGTTTGAAATTGCCGAAAGCAGCAGTTTCTCGAGTTTTCTTGAAGCTTCCTGCTTGCTGAACTTCAGAATGTCAAGAGCCTTGTTAACTTCAGACCCTCTGATGAGGTCGGCCACGAGCCTCATTTTCCTGGGGGAAGAGGGGCAGTTTTTAAGTTCCGCCTGGTACAGGCTTTTCCTGGCCTCTTTAATTCCCTTTGCTCTGTTTCTTTTTCTTGCACCCATTGTGTGTATCTGTTTCAAAAAACACCATTATTATTTATTGCCGGAATGACCTCTGAAAGTACGTGTGGGGGCAAATTCTCCCAGTTTATGACCTACCATATTTTCGGTAATATAAACAGGTATGAATTTGTTTCCGTTATGTACGGCAACTGTATGCCCCACGAAATCGGGGGAAATTACCGATCTTCTCGACCAGGTTTTTATCACCGATTTCTTGCCGCTCTGGTTCATTTCCAGTACTCTTTTTTCAAGCTTAAAATCGATAAAAGGGCCTTTTTTAATTGATCTGCTCATAGCACCTTGTTATTTCTTTCTTCTTTCAACAATATATTTTGAGGAATACTTTTTCTTGTCGCGTGTTTTGTAACCCTTGGCAGGAACCCCTTTTCTTGACCTTGGGTGTCCGCCTGATGCTTTACCTTCGCCGCCGCCCATCGGGTGGTCGATCGGGTTCATGGCGACACCTCTTGTTCTTGGTCTGCGTCCGAGGTTTCTTGACCGGCCTGCTTTACCTGATTTCTCGAGGTTATGGTCGGCATTGGAGACTGAACCCACGGTTGCCCTGCAGGAAGTGAGGACAAGTCTTGTTTCGCCTGAGGGGAGTTTCAGTGTGGCATATTTTCCCTCCCTTGCGATAATCTGTGCGTACGAACCGGCGCTGCGTGCCATTGCGGCTCCCTTTCCGGGTTTCAGTTCTATATTATGAACAACAGTACCCATAGGGAGGTCGCCGAGAGGCAGGGAGTTTCCGACTTCAGGGGGTACATTGCTTCCTGAAAGTATTTTCTGTCCTACCTGAAGGCCGTTTGGTGCGATAATATATCTTTTCTCTCCGTCTTCATAAACCACAAGGGCTATTCTTGCCGACCTGTTGGGGTCATATTCGATGGTTTTCACAGTACCGGGGACTCCATCCTTGTTTCTCATGAAATCGATGATACGGTACATTCTTTTATGACCGCCGCCCCTGTATCTCATAGTCCTCTTTCCGTCGGCATTTCTGCCTCCTGTTTTCTTCAATGGCTGAATCAGGGATTTTTCGGGTACAGTGCTGGTGATATCATCAAAAGCACTGATAATCATGTGTCTCTGGCCTGGTGTAACAGGCTTTAGTTTTCTTACTGCCATTTTAAATATTGCTATAGAAGTCTATCGTATTTCCTTCGGCCAGTGTCACAACCGCTTTTTTCACGGCCGATGTTCTGCCTTTTACTGCACCTGATTTGGTATACCGGGTTTTAACTTTTCCGGCATAACGCATGGTATTAACTGTTTCAACAGTGACGCCGTACAGTTCCTCCACGGCCTTTCTGATCTGGAGTTTATTGGCTTTTCTGTCGACAATAAACCCGTACCGGTTGAATTTCTCTCCCTGGCTGTTCATTTTTTCAGTCACTATGGGCCTGATAAGTACGCTCATCTTTTTTCCGGTTTCTAGTTTTTAAAATTCTGCTGCAAAACGTCAACTGCGCTCTCTGCAAGTATCAGTGTTGAAGCATTTAATATTTTGTATGTCGTTAATTCACTGACAGTTACAACTTCAACGCCCTGCAAATTACGAGAGGACAAATATATATTTTTATTTTGTTCCGGTAAAACATAAAGTGATTTTTTATCGGAAACCTGCAGATTATCGCTGATTTTCTTGAACTCTTTTGTTTTGGGATTTTCGATATTGAAATCTTCCAGAACGATAATGCTGTTTTCAGAGGCCTTATACGAAAGGGCCGATTTTCTGGCAAGCTGTTTAACTTTTTTGTTAAGTCTGAAGCTGTAGTCTCTTGGTTTGGGGCCGAATATTCTTCCGCCACCTCTGAAGAGAGGGTTCTTAATATCGCCGAAGCGGGCGCTGCCCGTACCCTTCTGGCGTTTCAGCTTGCGTGTACTGCCGGTCACTTCGCCCCGTTCCTTCGATTTTGCCGTACCCTGCCTGTTGTTGGCCATGTACTGTCTGGTATCGAGGTAGATGGCATGATCATTGGGTTCAATGCCAAATATTTCATCGTCGAGGGTGACTTTTCTGCCCGTCTTTTTTCCCTCAATGTTATAAATGCTTAATTCCATCACTTAGTAATTATTACGTAACCACCTTTTGGACCGGGAACTGATCCCTTAACTATCAAAATATTTTCTTCAGGTATAAGTTTCATTACCCTGAGGCTAATAGCTTTTACCTTCTGATTTCCCATTCGTCCGGCCATTCTCATACCCGGGAGCACTCTTGAAGGGAATGATGATGCGCCGAGAGAACCGGGAGCTCTTCCCCTGTTATGCTGTCCGTGGGTTTGTCCGCCCACTCCGCCGAAGCCATGTCTTTTAACAACACCCTGGAAGCCTTTTCCTTTTGTCCAGCCGCGCACGTCGACAAAATTGTCGGGGCGGAAGAATTCAGCCGTGATAACCTCTCCAAGTTTCACCTGGCCCTCTTCAAAACCCGTAAATTCAATTACTTTTCTGCGCGGTGTTGTGCCTGCTTTTTTGAAATGTCCGAGTTCAGCGCCGGGAGTGTTCTTTTCTTTCTTATCATCAAACCCGAGCTGTACGGCATTATAACCGTCTTTTTCGACAGTTTTTATCTGTGTAACGACACACGGGCCGGCCTGCAGAACGGTACATGGAACATTCTTCCCGTTTTCGTCGAAAAGGGAGGTCATTCCAACCTTTTTACCAATTAATCCCTGCATATTCTTGAATTTTTACCTGTTTCACACTTTTATTTCCACCTCAACGCCGCTGGGCAGTTCGAGCTTCATGAGAGCATCGATTGTTTTGGGCGTTGAGCTATAAATATCGAGGAGTCTCTTATATGAAGAGAGCTGGAACTGTTCTCTCGATTTCTTGTTCACGAAGGTTGAACGGTTTACCGTGTAAATCCTCTTATGCGTTGGCAGGGGTATAGGGCCGCTGACTACTGCACCGGTTGATTTCACGGTTTTTACGATCTTCTCTGCTGATTTATCCACCAGATTATGATCATAAGATTTAAGTTTAATACGAATTTTCTGACTCATATCAAAGTATTTTACCTTTTGTTATTTCCACTATTTTCTTTGCCAGTTCCATCGGCACCTCTTCGTAATGGCTGAATTCCATTGTTGATGTGGCTCTTCCCGATGTTATTGTTCTAAGTACGGTTACGTATCCGAAGTTTTCGGCGAGGGGCACCTTTGCCTTGATAACTCTCGACCCTGCCTTGGTTTCCATTCCTTCAATCTTGCCTCTCCGCCTGTTGAAATCGCCTATTATATCGCCTACATATTCTTCAGGAGTAACAACTTCGGCCGACATTACCGGTTCGAGCAGAACGGGGTTACATTTAACGGCAGCTTTCCTGAAAGCCTGGCGGGCAGCTATTTCAAAAGAGATCGAATCGGAATCTACCGAATGGTATGAACCATCCTTCAGAACCACCTTAAGCGACTCCAGGGGGAATCCTGCAAGCGGTCCGTTGGCCATGGCTTCCCTGAAACCTTTTTCGATGGCGGGGATAAATTCTTTGGGGATATTTCCGCTTCTTACCTCATTGACAAACTGAAGTCCCTTAACACCGTCGTCGGCAGGCATAAGTTCCACCTGTATATCTGCAAATTTGCCTCTGCCGCCGGTCTGTTTTTTAAACACTTCCCTGTATTCGACCGGGGTAGTGATAGCTTCCTTATAGGCTACCTGGGGCACACCCTGGTTGCATTCAACCTGGAATTCCCTTCTGAGGCGGTCGATAAGTATCTCGAGGTGAAGTTCCCCCATCCCCTGAATAACTGTCTGTCCGCTGTCGGGATCGATCTTGACCTGGAAAGTGGGGTCTTCTTCTGCAAGTTTATTAAGGGCCACCGACAGTCTTTCAAGGTCTGCCTGTGTTTTTGGTTCGACTGCCACTCCGATGACGGGTTCGGGGAAATCCATTGATTCGAGCATCACAGGCTTATGGATCGCGCAAAGGGTGTCGCCGGTTCTGAGATCCTTGAATCCCACCCCTGCACAAATGTCGCCTGCCTCTGCACTTTCAACAGGTGTCTGTTTGTTTGCATGCATTCTGAAAAGCCTGTTGATCCTTTCCCTTTTTCCTGTTCTTACATTTAAAACTGTATCGCCCGATTTCAGGGTTCCTGAATATATTCTCATGAAGACCAGTCTGCCCATGTACGGATCGGTGGCTATTTTAAATGCAAGTGCGGCAAGAGGTGCGTCGTTATCGGGTTCTCTTACCACTTTATCTCCTGTTCTGGGGTCGGTTCCTTCGACAGATCCTACATCAAGGGGAGAAGGGAGGAATTCGATCACTGCATCGAGCAGTTTCTGTATTCCTTTGTTTTTGAAGGCTGCCCCGCAGAGTACCGGCACTGCATGTCCCGATATTGTGCATTTCCTGAGGGCATCGATTATTTCCTGTTCGGTTATTGAATGATGGTCTTCGATATATCGTTCGAGGATGGTATCGTTTACGTCGGCCAGAGATTCGACCATAATGCTTCTCCAGTGTTCAGCCTCCCCGAGGATATCGGAAGGCATCTCAATTTCCCGGTAAACTGAACCGAGCGATGAGTCATCGTCCCACACTATAGCCTTCATGTTTATAAGGTCGACAACCCCTGCGAAGTATTCTTCGGCGCCGATGGGTATCTGGACCGGGACCGGTTTGGCGCCAAGTTTATCGTGAATCTGCTGAACCACTCCGAAGAAATCTGCGCCAGGCCTGTCCATTTTGTTTACGAAGGCTATTCTCGGGACGTGGTATTTATTTGCCTGCCGCCACACGGTTTCGGACTGAGGTTCTACACCGCCGACTGCACAGAAAACAGCAACGGCGCCGTCGAGCACTCTGAGGGATCTTTCAACCTCGACAGTAAAATCCACATGGCCCGGGGTGTCGATTATGTTTATTTTATAATCTTCATTTCCCCATTTCCAGTAAGTGGTTGTTGCAGCCGATGTGATTGTGATTCCCCGCTCCTGTTCCTGAACCATCCAGTCCATCTGGGCATTGCCGTTATCGACCTCACCGATGCGGTGTGTACGACCCGTATAAAAAAGGATACGTTCGGTCGTGGTTGTTTTCCCCGCGTCGATGTGGGCCATAATGCCGATGTTTCTGGTATATTTCAGGTTTTTGTCCATTACTTCCGTGCTTTCTCAGGCATTCTGCATCAGAATCTGAAGTGGGCAAAAGCTTTATTAGCCTCGGCCATTCTGTGGGTATCCTCTTTTTTCTTGAAAGCGCCGCCTTCATTATTGTATGCTGCCATTACTTCGGAAGCCAGCTTTTCGGCCATTGAATGGCCCGGGCGCTTGCGGGCGAAGAAGATCATGTTCTTCATGCTTATGCTCACCTTGCGGTCGGGTCTTATCTCCATCGGAACCTGGAAAGTTGCACCACCCACCCTGCGGCTTTTTACTTCAACCTGGGGCGTAATATTCTCGAGTGCCTGCTTCCAGATATCGAGCGGAGATTTACCCTCCTCCTTTATCTTTTCGCCGATAATTTCAAGAGAGTCATAGAAAATCTTATAGGCAACTGTTTTTTTACCGTTAAGCATCAGGTTATTCACGAACCTGGTAACATACGGATCGTTGAATTTCGGATCCGGTGCCAGTATTCTCTTCTTTGCTCTTGTCTTTCTCATTTTATTTTGTGTCTTAAACTTTTTAAAAACGAACCTTTTTCAGGGCCTGCAAACCGGTTATTTTATTTCTTGGGTCTTTTTGTTCCGTACTTTGAGCGTCTCTGGTTGCGGCCGTCAACACCTGATGTGTCGAGAGTACCCCTGACAAGGTGATATCTTACTCCGGGCAAATCCTTAACCCTGCCGCCCCTCATGAGAACTATTGAGTGTTCCTGAAGGTTATGTCCTTCGCCGGGTATGTATGCATTAACCTCTTTCTGGTTTGTCAACCTTACCCTGGCAACTTTTCTCATGGCAGAATTCGGCTTTTTGGGGGTTGTGGTGTAAACCCTCACGCAAACGCCTCTGCGCTGCGGGCACGAATCGAGAGCCGGAGCCTTACTTTTGTCCACCAGCTTTTTCCTGCCTTTTCTGACTAACTGCTGTATTGTCGGCATATATTCAACTGTTTAGTTTATGTTTCTTACCCGAAAAACGGGCTGCAAAGGTATTAATTAATTTTATTATTATCCAAGTTGTCATTCAAAAAAATCGTAACATTCCGCTCTCATGAGTTTATCCCTCACGAGATGCCTTTACAGTTTTTTTTATGTTACTTACTTGTGTAAGTCTTCTTCAGGTTCCTTCCCGACATTTCCCGGATGAATTCTTTTGTAAACTTACCCGGAAGGGAAACACCGGTACTCCTGTTCCTTAAAAAACCGGTGCAAAGAAAATAAAATTTCCGGAATAATAACACACCGGCAGGTCAGATTTATAAAAATTATTAATTTTGTCCCCTCATTTAAGCAGATATTATATCTATTGTATAACAAATAACAGAACTTCAGGATGAAAACCTACCAGACTGACCAGGTGAAAACCATTTCACTTATCGGAAACTCAAATTCAGGAAAAACCACGCTTGCCGAGGCAATGCTTTTTATAGGAGGGGTAACAGACCGCAGGGGCACAGTTGAAGCAAAAAACACCGTTTCAGACTACCGCCCGGCAGAGCATGAAAGCGGCAACTCAATATTCTCAAGTGTTCTTTACACTGAATTTCAGAATAAGAAAATAAATATACTCGACACTCCCGGACTTGATGATTTCTGCGGCGGTGTAATATCATCCCTGTTTGCATCCGACTGTGCAGTTATGCTGATAAATGTTCAGAACGGGGTTGAAGTGGGAACCGAAATTCATTTCCGCCACGCGGAAAAACTTCATAAACCGATAATAATGGCTGTCAACGGTCTCGATCACGAAAAGGCAAATTTTGAGAAATCGATCGAGATGATGAAGGAGAGACTCAGCAGCGATGTGGTTGTCATTCAGTATCCCGTAAACGAAGGGACCGGATTCAACGCTGTTATTGACATCCTGAAAATGAAGATGCTGAAGTACGGTAAGGATGGAGGAAAAGCTGAAGTTCTCGAGATACCCGACGACCAGAAAGAGAGGGCTGCCGACCTGAGGTCGCAGCTTGTGGAAAAAGCCGCAGAGGCCGACGAATCGCTGATGGAACTTTTCTTTTCAAGCGAAACCCTTTCAGAAGCAGATGTCAGAAAGGGCATCGCAAAAAGCCTGATAGCAAGATCTCTCTTCCCGGTTTTCTGCATTTCGGCCAAAAACAACATCGGGGTCGACGACCTCATGGATTTTATTGTCACCGAGGCTCCTTCCGTAACCGACATGCCCGGCCCGCTTAACAGCAAGGGACAGGAGGTTAAACCAAATCCGGCCGGCCCGGCTTCCGCTTACGTGTTCAAATCCTCAATTGAGGAACATATCGGTGAAATAAACTATTTCAGGGTTTACTCGGGAAAAATTACAGAAAACATCGACGTAATCAATACTTCAAACGGAACCAAGGAAAGACTTTCCCAGTTGTACGTCTGTGCAGGAAAAAACAGAACAAAAGTATCAGAACTTAACACCGGTGATATCGGCGCTGTTGTAAAGCTGAAAAACACCAGGATGAACCATACACTGAATGCACCCGGAAACGACTGGACATACAAGGGTATAGAATTCCCCGACCCCAAGTTCCGGACAGCCATCAAGCCCCAGTCGGAAGGAGATGATGAAAAGCTGGGCGAGGCTCTTTCCAAAATGCATATGGAAGATCCGACAATCATTGTTGAGTATTCAAAAGAGCTTAAACAGATCATCATTTACGGGCAGGGAGAGTACCACCTTAACATCCTGAAATGGCACCTTGACAATATTTATAAAATACCTACAGTCTTCAACCCTCCCAAGATTCCTTACCGGGAAACAATTACCAAAGCCGCACAGGCCGACTACAGGCACAAAAAGCAGAGCGGCGGCGCCGGACAGTTCGGTGAAGTGCACATGATTATCGAGCCTTATACGGAAGGGTCTTCCGAATCGACAATGATGAAAATAGCCGGCAAGGAGTATAAACTCTCCATCCGCGACAAGGAAGAGATTGAACTGTCGTGGGGCGGCAAACTGGTTTACGTAAACTGCATCGTGGGAGGTTCAATCGATGCAAGGTTTATGCCTTCAATATTAAAAGGTATAATGGAAAAGATGGAGGTAGGCCCGCTCACCGGATCGTATGCGAGGGATATCAGGGTTTACGTTTACGACGGCAAGATGCACCCGGTCGACTCCAACGATATCTCCTTCAGGCTGGCCGGCCGGAACGCCTTCAGCATGGCTTTTAAAAATGCTGCTCCGAAGATTCTCGAACCTATCTACGATGTGGAGATTTTTGTTCCTTCCGACAGGATGGGAGATGTTATCAGCGACCTCCAGGGCAGAAGGGGAATGGTTCTCGGTATGTCCAGCGAAAAGAGGTTTGAGGTGATTAAGGCAAAGGTTCCTCTTGCCGAGATGAACAAATATTCCACCGCACTCAGCTCACTTACCGGCGGACGTGCTTTTTACACGATGAAGTTCGCAGAGTATTCGCAGGTACCGTCCGACGTTCAGGAAGCTGTTATAAAGGCTTACCAGGCAGAGGAAGAAGAAGAATAAACATAAATCATCAGATAAAAAAAAGAGCCGTACCAGTGAAGTACGGCTCTTTCTTTTGGGGTTTGTCAGACCGTTGCCAGGACATCCCAGACGAATGCCCTTATGCCAACCTCCTCGTTTATTCCGTCTATCTTTTTAACGGTGTCGAGTATTGAGGCTACCTTTTCATCGTCGACCACTGCGATTACGCTTTTATTGATCTCGGGCCAGACGTGTGTTCCCAGATGCGGAACCCCCGTGTTGGTGCCCCGGCCCTGAACATTTTCCCACAGGGAGTACCCTCTTACGCCCAGATGATCAAGCATGTATTCGACTTTCTCCGTCAGGGCCTGGTTATATACTATCATTACCGCTTTCATATCATTTCTGTTTAATATCATTATTCATTATTTCCGTTGCCATTAAGGAAATCGAGCCCTTCATAAGCTCTGCTTTTCATCCTTCTTTCAACTCTTTTTACAAAAACTGCATACACAACAGGAACCAGAACGAGAGTTACGAAAGTGGAAAAGACCAGACCTCCGATTACCGCCACACCCATAGGGCTCCACAGCTCCGACCCTGACCCTATTCCGAGGGCCAGCGGGAACATACCTAAAATTGTTGTGGCCGAAGTCATAAGCACAGGTCTTAACCTCGAACGGCCCGATACGGTGATCGCCTCATACAAATCAAGTCCCCTTCCCCTCATCAGGTTGATAAAGTCAACCAGCACGATTGCGTTTTTCACGACTATTCCTATCAGGAGCACAGCTCCGATTCCTGATATCACGCTCAGCGTGGTTCCGGTAAGATAGAGGGCAATGGCCACCCCCGAAAACGCGAAGGGAATAGAGAACATAATTATGAAAGGCATCTTCAGCGATTCGAATTGCGAGGCCATTACAAGATAAACAAGTATAAGGCTTACTACGATCAGCAGGGCAAGATCCATAAAGGCCTCCATCTGTTCCTGGATAGCTCCGGAGATCTGCACCATTATACCGGCGGGTTTCGGGGTTGAATCTATAATATTCTGAAGATCGGCCTGCAGATCGGTGAGCGATCTCTTATAAGGTGTAAGGGAAATCCTTACCACTCTCTCCTTCCTTTTGCGTTCAATGCTTGGCGGAGCCCAGTATTCTTTTATCTGAGCCACTTCGGCAAGTCTTACGAGCTGACCGGAGGGAGTGGGAATGCCGATATTCTCAATCTTTGTAAGAGTATTCCGGGAGTCCTTCCTGAACCTGACAATGATTTCATATTCATTTCCCGTCTGCCTCAGACGCGTGGCAATAAGTCCGTCAATACGGTTTTTCACTGCAGCGGCAGCCATGGAAGTATTAAGACCGCTGGCGCTGAGCTTCTCACGGTCAAAAACGATCTGAAGTTCAGGTTTTGATTTACTCCTGCTTATTTTTACATCCTTGGCCCCTTTTACATTTTTAATCCTGTCGGCCAGCTCCCTGGCAAGTATGTTTGTCGCTGCAATGTCGTATCCGTATATTTCAACGTCGACGGTGTTGCTCCCGAAACTTCCCATCCCTTCGGTTGTTGTGACGGTATAGTTTATTATCTCGGGAAATTTTGCAAGGTCCTGCCTCATTTCCTCCGCAATATCCCAGCACGTTTTTTCCCTCTCGCCAACCGGTTCAAGTCTGATGCTCTGCCTTATAACATGTGTGCCGCCTGCACTGAACATGGATGCCCATCCTCCCTGGTCATCAGAACCTGTAGAGGTTGAGACAAGGTTGACCTCGGGATATTTTGCAAGGAAGAGGCTGTCAATTACAGATGCCAGTTTTATGGAATTTTCCACCCTTGTGCCGGTCTGAAGTTCTATAGTTGTTGAGAGTCTTGCTTTATCGGCTTCGGGGAAGAACTCAGTACTGATCCGGGTAAACAACATCATTGATACGACGAACACCAGAAGGGAAGTTATCATTACGAAGGTTTTGTGCCTGAGTGCCCATTTAAGGGTACTTTCATAGAAGTTGTCAAACCAGTCGAGCCATTTTCTCACACTTCCGTCCCATGTCCAGAATGGTGCGTCTTTTCTTACCGGTCTGTATTTCATCAGCATTGCGCTGAGAGTCGGGGTAAGTGAAATAGCGGCAAGTGTTGAGGTTATAATAACGATAGTGACACTCAGACCAAGCTGCTTAAAGAGCACTCCGGTGAGTCCCTTCACGAAGGTAAGGGGGAAGAATACGGCAACTACCGTCAGGGTGGTTACGATGACGGCAAGCCATACCTCGTTGGTGGCATAGATGGCGGCCTCGCGCGGCCTGCTGCCCCTTTCAATGTGTTTTGTGATGTTTTCGAGCACTACAATGGCATCGTCAACAACCATTCCGATGGCGATGGAAAGGGATACGAGCGAAATAATGTTTATCGAGGCGTCCGACACAAAAAGATAAATAAACGCCACGACAAGCGATACCGGTATTGTAAGAATGACAATAAAAGTTGCCCTCCAGCGGCCGAGGAAGAAAAGCACAACAAGAACAACGAATATAGCCGCGAAAAGAAGGGTTTCTGAAAGATTCTTTATGGAATCTTTTATAAATGAAGCACTTGCGAAAAGCTTTTCAATCTTTACATCGGGAGGAAGGTCTTTGGCCACCCGGGCAATGGTCTTTTCTATTTCGCGCGTCACCTTCACGGTATTGGCGCCCGACTGTTTCTGGACATAGAGCCCCATCCCGAGGCTGCCGTTTATTTTTGTATCAAATTTTGATTCCCTTATTGTATCCCGAACTTCGGCAATATCTTTCAGATAAACTGTATTGCCGTTGTAGTAGCTCACCACAATGTTTCTCAGAATATCGCTCTCCGGGAATTCACCCTGTATTCTGAGGGCATAATCGGACTGTCCCATCTCGAGTGAACCGGCTGGCAGATTAAGATTCTCGGCCCTCAGGATATTCCCGACCTGTTCGACGGTGAGGTTGTAAGCCTCCATTTTCCGGGGGTCAATGTCGATATAGACTCTTCTGCCCGGGACACCCGACAGGCTTACTGAAGCTACGCCATCAATTCTGTTGAGAGGATTAACCACTCTTTCATCAAGTATTTTCTCAAGTCCCTCGTAACTCTCTCTGGCTGTTACGGCATAGAATATTATCGGCATCATGCTCGAATTAAACTTGATGATGGTTGGATCCTCTGCGCCATCAGGGAGCGCCCTTGTCACAAAATTGAGGTTGCTCCTGATATCGTTCATTGCATCATCGAGGTTGCTGCCGTATTCGAACTGAAGGAATACAACCGAAAGTCCGTCGCTGGAGGTTGAAGTCAGCTCCTTGAGGTTTCCGACGCTGTTAAGAGCATTCTCAATCGGACGGGTAACATTTTCCTCCACATCCGAAGCGCTGGTTCCGGGGAAAGTGGTAACAACCGTGATAAAGGGTAATTCTATTTCGGGATACAGGTCAACCGGTAGCTGAACCAGTGAATAGAGGCCGATAACAATCATTCCAACGAATATGAGAATGGTGGTGACAGGCCTCCTGACCGATGATTCGTATATACTCATTGCAGTAGTGTTTCAGAATTATTTTACAATCTCAATTTTATCTCCGTCCGAAAGCCTTGAGTGACCTTCATTTATAAGCAAGTCGCCCTCCTTAAGGTTCTCGGAAATAATCTCAAAGCTGTCGTCGAACCTTTTTCCGATCACAACATCAACTCTTTTCGCCGTGTTATCTGCGGCAATCATAACGTACCTTTTGTTGGTACCTTCCTGCATCATTACGGTGTATGCCGGTACAACGAACGTTTCAACTTCACCAAGGTTCATGGATACCCTTACAAACATGCCCGGCTTAAGCATTTCGTTACGGTTCGGCACCTCAATTTCCGCGGTGAAAGAACGTGTTGCGGCATTGACTGTGGGGGAGACCCTGAAAACCCTGCCGGTGAAGACCTCGCCTTTGTAAACGTCGGCAGTAATTGTTGCCTTCATGCCTGTTTTCACCAGAGGGTAATACTGTTCCGAAAGGCTGACATTTACCTTCAGGGGGTTGATCTGCATCACCGTCACCACGGCGGGCTTGCCGCTCATGGCAGCAGGAGCGCCGGAATACATCTCCCCGTCCTCGTAGTATTTGCCGGTAACTATTCCGCTGAAGGGTGATTTAAGAAGTGTGTTTTGTTCCATAAAGTCGGCGTTGGTCCTGGTAACGTCGTACTGTGTCTTTACCTGGTCGTACTGCTGCTGTTTTGCACTTCCGGCCTTCAGAAGGGTATCAAGCCTCCAGAGGTCCTTCTCGAGGCTGCTCAGCTGAAGTTTCAGCTGGTAAAGCTGGGTACGGTCCATAAGAAACAGTTTATCTCCTGCATTTACCCTGTCGCCCACTTCAACATAAATTTTCTCTATGCGCCCCGGAGATGACGGCGCTACATTCACCTCCTCAAACGGAAGAGTTGTTGCTGTATAATCTATTGTTCTTGATATCGAGGATTTTGCCAGAGAGACAACTTTCACAGGTGCTGCATTTTTTTCAGCAGATGCCTGTTCTGAGCTTCCTGATGAACAGCCATTTACAACCAAAGCTGCGATTGTTAACAACGGGATGGATTTAAGAAATTTCATCATTGTAATATTTAAAATTATGACAATTAATTTGTTATATACTGTATTAAAGATTGTTGAGCAATTTGTCGAGGGCTACCTTGGTCTGGTAAAGGTTGAACAAGGCAGACACGTAGTTATTCTGAGCCTGGAGGTACAGGCTGTTGGCTTGCGTAAGGTCAATGCTTGAGGCCATTCCCTGCCTGTATTTATTCTCCATGCTCTGAAAGACTCTTCTGGAAAGCTCCACGTTTTCGAGCTGGGTTTTATACTGCATGTTTGCGTTAACCAGGTTGTACCGCAGCTGTTTTTCCTGTATCAGCAGTTGTTCGGCAGCCATATCTTTTGCGGTTTTTGCCTTCTCAAGGTTTATCCGGGCTCTTCTTATTGCTGAGTAGCGGTGCCCGCTTGCAAAAATGGGAACCGAAAGCTGGAGCCCGACCATCGAGTTTTTAAACCACCTAAGGTCGGCAATCTTGTCGCCCATGCCGCTTACACCATAGTTGTAAAAACCTGAAAGGGAAGGGAGGACGTTGGCCTTCTGACCTTTGAGGGCAAGTGCTGACATTTTTTCCTGGTCATCTGCAAGAAGCCATGAGACGTTTTGTGTGTGGTCGAATTCCTTTGAAAGTATGGCTTCCACATTTATCTGTGTGGTCAGGGTTTCCAGGTTATCCTTCAGGATGATTTTCGTACCTGCCGGCACCCCCAGCTGAAACCTCAGCATGTTGTAATTGAGTTCAACGGTTCTTTCGAGCTGGCTGCGGCTGTTCTCAACTGTCTTAACGTTCGACTCCATCTGGTCGACATCGGTCTGTTCAGCCATACCGGCAGCAAGCATGGCACGCGTCGATTTAAGGGTTTCGTTCAGGTTCGAAATGTTCTCCTTTATGATCTCAAGCGACCTTTCCGAAACCAGAATCAGAAAATATGTAACGCCGACCGTTTCTTTTGTGTCAAGTTCTGTCCTTTTAAGGTTATGACGGCTGAGTTGTTCGGCCACTTTGGATGTTTCAATACCTATCAGGTAAGGTGCATTGAAGATAAGAGTGGTGGCCTGCATGGTAGCTCCTGATGTAAACTGTGAACCGAATGTTACGGGTATCTTCACGCCCGGCTGTCCGAAAAACTCTCCCGGAAGGAGGGTTGTCATCAGCTTCAGGTTATCGTTGAAAGAGCCGGTGATATTTACCTGAGGCAGACCGGCGGATATGGCTTCCCACAGAGCCTTGCCTGAGGCGTCGACATCGAGCCCTGCCGAGATAACCATTTTATTCTTTTTCAATGCCAGGTCCTGTGCATCCTTCAGTGACAGGTTCAGTGTTGTTTCCTGCCCCTGCAGCATCAGGGCAGGCGTTAATAAAAGAGTGCACGCTGCAGTCAGAATCTTTTTCTTCAGAAACATAGCGTTGTAAATAATTGAGTTAAATAAGAATTGTTTTTTCATGCTTTTTAATAATCTCCAGTCCTTCAGGAGTGGCAATACCTTTAAGATAATTGACGATGGAATTCATCACCACCTCCCGTCTTGAAAAGCTTTCGAGGGGAAAGAGGTCAGTGTTCATGACCGAAAGCACCATCAGGTAAATTGTCCTGTTTACGATATCACCGTTAATGTCTTTCCGGAACAGTTTTTCCTTAATGCCCCTCTCAATCACCATCTTGTTATTCCTGTAATCGGGAAGTTCGCACTTTGTGTCCTTCCTGAGCATCATTTCCTGGTGGAATCTTTTGATATCCTCCGTAAATGCCGGGCTCATGGTAAAGAAATGCTCCACGTTCAGTTCGATAAGCCTGAAAATTGCATTTATTGCATTTTCCGACTCACCGAGTATCCTCTCCCCCAGTTCCTTCTGCCGGGCGGCCATTGACGTCAGAACACCTTTAAGAAGATCGTCCTTGTCGGAGAAGTTTTCATAAATAGTACGTTTTGACACACCCAGGTGGGCTGCAAGTGAATCCATTGTTACCGCCTTTATTCCGTATTTACGGAACATTTCGGCAGCTCCTTCGATTATCTTATCCCTGATTTCCATAATTAACCGCGCAAAAATGAGAAAACTTTTTTAGTTTACATAGTTTTTTTCGTTAAAATTCTGTTAATGCCGGTCAAACTGCGTAATATGCCGGTGAATGGCGAAACCGGCCGGCGCAATCTGATAGGGTTAAACAGGTACCTGTATATTTTGTTCACTCTTTCTCAGTACATTTGCATAAAACTTATTATGGCCTCAAAAGTGATTTACCAGGTGGATGCATTCACGTCCGAACCCTTCAATGGCAACCCTGCAGGAGTATGTATTACGGAGAAGGAGGAGCCTTCCGGCTGGATGCAGAATATTGCAGCGGAGATGAATCTGTCCGAGACAGCTTTTCTCTTTTCTGACGGAGGTATGCTGAATATACGTTTCTTCACGCCTGAAGCCGAGATAGATCTTTGCGGGCATGCAACTCTTTCTTCTGCACATATTCTTTTCGAGACCGGGCTCGCCTCGCCCGGGCAGGTTATAATGCTTTCGTCGAAGGCAGGCATTCTTTCGGCAAGGAAGGATGGAGAATGGATATCGCTTGATTTTCCGTCGTACGGGGTAAAAAAGACAGAGATACCGGAGAAGTTCCTCAAAGCTTCGGGGATTAATCCCCCGGAATTATACCGGACATCAAACGGATGGGCTCTTGCGGTATGTAAAACCGAGGAGGAGGTTAAAAAGATGTCGCCCGATTTTGCCGGGCTGTGCGATTCCGGGTTTGGCTATCTTATAGTTACGGCGCCTTCGGGCAGCAGCGATTTTGATTACGTTCTGAGGTGCTTTGCCCCTGCCCTTGGGATAAATGAGGATCCGGTTACCGGTTCGGCGCAGTGCGTGCTGGTCCCTTACTGGAACGCAAGGAGCGGTAAAAAGGAATTTAAAGTAAGGCAGTTGTCGGCACGGGGCGGAGTGCTCAGATGCCTGCTTCAGGGCAATCGCGTTATTATTTCGGGTCAGGCTAAAACTGTCTTCAGGGCCGAGTTGTTTGTTTGAATTTCAGCCAAAACGCATTTGCAGATTTATTTGATTACCTGTACAGGTAGAAGAATCCCCTGTATTGTTTGCCTTCGTAAATCTTATCGTCCCAGCCCCTGGCTCTTATTATGTAAAAGTATATGCCGGGAGCGGCCTTAACCGACGATTTGTTTACATTGCCGTCCCATCCCTGCCAGCCTGCAAGTCGCTCTCCTTCTCCGTAGAAACTGTAAACCATCATGCCGCTGCGGCTGTAAATTTCCACGCTGATGCTGCGAAGCGACTTTGACTCAACAACAAAAAAATCATTTATGCCGTCACCGTCGGGCGTGAAAACATTAGGGATATCGAGAGATGACGGTTCTACGACAATCTTCTCAAAAAGAAGAGAATCGACGCAGAGGTTTTCGCTTTCGACAATCAGCGTAACAGTATATTCGCCGGGCTTGTAGTAAATGTGCTCCGGACTCCTTGCCGAGGATGTATCCTTATCGCCGAACTTCCACAGGTATTTGTGACCCCTCACCGATTTATCCTCAAAATTCACCTGCAACGGCGCTTCCCCGGTCACGGGGTCTGCCTTAAAATCGGCCTTTACATGTATTGAAGCATAAGGAAATGACGATTCACTCACACATCCGAAATTGTCCGTAACCTGCAGTTTATAAACTACATCCTCAAGAGGAGGGTTATAGGTAACAGGATTGATCTCTATATTGGGAAAGGGAATTGAAGACGAGGGAGTTGACGACCATATGAAGGTGACAGGGTTACCCAGTTTCACAGCCTGCCCGCCTGAAGGATCATAATAATAGAATGTATCAGCAACCGCTTTCCCTGCCAGTGCCACATAATCGCATGTGAAGTTCTGAAGCCTGGCTTCGGCAAACGGCCTGTCGAGGTGCACCCAGGCAACAAGCATAGTGTCATAACCCGAACCGTCCGTAATATGCGCCCTGTAGCCTCCCTCTTCAAGTCCTGTAAGCGATGAAGTTGAAACACCTGCATCGGTCCTGATGAAGTCAGAAAAATCCTTTGTCGCCGTGTTCCATTTATGCCATGAAAAGGTGAAAGGAGCCGAGCCGCCGGGACTGGCTGCCACAAGTGTCCCCTTAATGCTGCCTGACGGATTGCAGAACACGAAAACGGGATGCTTCAGAAGCGGATCGGAAGGATAGGATGTCATCTGCATGCCGCTTGCTGAAGGTGCCGTGATCTGTGACAGAATCACAGGTGTAAAGAGAAGGAATATGAAAACAAAAAGAGGCTTCACAGGCAACAGGTTAATATTTTAAAACGTTAAACCTTCAAACTTTGTATAATTAACGGCAAGTATAATGATTTCATTGCTAACCTGAGATTGCAAAAGTGTTTTTAATGGAACACCAGCCTGATAAAATTCCAAACCTTCAGGTTGTTGATAAAATAAATGTTTTTATTCCGTAATTGAAATTCATCTGACAACTGTAATTGTTAAATTTGCCGGCGCTGCGATTCTAAATACCTATTTAATAAATGACCGGCAGTTACCTCGATGAACTCAACCAGGCCCAGCGTGAAGCCGTACTTAACACGGAAGGCCCTTCGCTGGTAATAGCCGGCGCGGGCGCCGGGAAAACACGTGCACTTACCTACCGCATAGCTCACCTTCTCGAAAAGGGAGTGAAAGCCTGGCGGATACTGGCCCTTACATTCACAAACAAGGCGGCCGGCGAAATGAAGGAACGGATAACCGCCATAGCCGGTTTTGAAACAACGCGCTACCTGTGGATGGGTACCTTCCATTCAATATTTGCAAAAATACTCCGCACCGAGGGCGAAAAACTCGGATATAAGCCTTCCTTCACCATCTACGATGCCACCGACTCGAAAAGCCTTATCAGGTCGGTTATAAAGGAAGCCGGCCTGGGTGACGACGTTTATAAGCCCGGAGTAGTTGCATCAAGGATTTCATGGGCAAAAAACAATCTTATCACCCCACAGGTATATGCCTCAAATGCAGGTATAACAGAATATGACAAGGCTATACGGATGCCCCTGCTTCATGAACTCTACAAGGCATACCAGCAGAGATGCTACAGGGCCAATGCCATGGATTTCGACGACCTCCTGCTGAACACCAATATTCTGCTGAGGGATTTCCCGGAAGTCCTTGACAAATACCAGAAAAAGTTCGACTACATACTTGTGGATGAGTACCAGGACACAAACTATGCCCAGTATCTGATTGTAAAAAAGCTTTCGGAGAAACACCGCAACCTGTGCGTTGTGGGCGACGACGCACAAAGCATCTATTCATTCAGGGGCGCCAGAATAGAGAATATTCTCGAATTCCGCGACGATTACCCGGAAGCCAGGATCTTCAAGCTTGAACAGAACTACAGGTCGACGCAGAATATCGTTAACGCAGCAAATACGATAATAGCAAACAATACCGGCCAGATTCATAAAACCGTATTTTCGGAAAACGAGAAGGGCGAAAAGATAAGGATTATGCAGGCCATGACAGACACCGAGGAAGGTATCCTTGTAGCCTCAGACCTTTTCGACCGGAGATTCTCGGGGAGACTCAACTGGTGCGACTTTGCAATTCTTTACCGGACAAATGCGCAATCGAGGATTTTTGAAGAGACGCTTCGCAAAAAGAACATTCCCTACCGGATTTACGGTAGCATATCGTTTTACGAACGGAAGGAAATAAAAGATATCCTGGCTTATTTCAGGATGGTGGTGAACCCGGAGGACGAGGAGGCTCTGAAAAGAACCGTCAACTACCCCAAAAGGGGCATAGGCGATACGACAATAAAAAAGCTTTTCGAAATTGCATCGTTGTCGGGCAATTCCGCCTGGAATATTATCGGCCGGATTGATGATTTCAGTGAGTATTTCAACAATCCGACGTGCCGCAAGCTGGCAGGTTACAGGAATCTCATTGCCGGGTTCATTGAGAAAACCCTTGAAGCGGATGCATGGGATGCTGCCCGTGAAATAGCCAGGGAGTCGGGAATTATCAGGGACCTGCAGGAAGGTAAGACGCCTGAAGAGGTAAGCCGCTACGAGAACTTTGAAGAGCTGATGAACGGGATAAAGGAGTTTACCGACTCGGCGCGTACCAACGGCGAACCCTGCACTCTCGAGGCTTACCTTCAGAATGTGGCGCTGCTGACCGACCAGGATATTGAAGATCCTGAAGGTAATGACAAGGTCACCCTGATGACGATACATTCTGCCAAAGGACTGGAATTCAGTCATGTATATGTAACAGGCATGGAAGACAACCTCTTCCCCTCTCCCATGTCGTCGGGATCTCCCAGGGAGATTGAAGAAGAGAGGCGGCTGTTTTATGTGGCACTGACCAGGGCAAAGAAACTGGCCACCCTTACCTACGCAATGAACAGGTACAGGTACGGAAGCCTGGAATTCAGCAAACCCAGCAGATTCCTCAGGGAGATTGATCCCGCGTATATCGAATTCCCGCAGCTTGCCTCGAGAGTGTCGGGAGGTGCTGTCAAACCAGGGCCGGAGAGTTACCGGCTGAGGGAAGAAAAAACTGTTTACCCGGGAAGTGACGCCAGGGAAGGGAAAAAGCTTTCGAAGATCACGTCACGTACAGTCAGCGCTGCGCCGTCGGCAGGTGAGTTTGCCACTTCCCTGTCGGAAGGTGATTCTGTTGAGCATGAGCGGTTCGGAACGGGGAAGGTAATTGAAATATCGGGCGATGCCCCAAACACCACCGCGCTGGTCGAGTTTGAAACGGCTGGCAGAAAAAAACTCCTCCTGAGGTTTGCAAAACTCAGGAGGATAAAGTGATTAATATACGTAAAAACCCTTATTTCTTTGGCTGCTGTGCCTGCATCTGGTTAAGGTTCACCTGCCTGAGGGGGTAACCGGCCACGCCAATAGTGTAGTTGATATTTTTCCTGATCTCCTTTGTCTCCATCTTCATGGTAAGGACATTCTTCTCGTCGTAGGTTTCCATTGCAAGGGTTGCACCGTCAAGGAAGGCATTGTTGGCATAGTAGGCAGGCATGCCCGAACGGCTCATTGTTCTCCTGTCGGCACTGACCTTCAGGTCGCGTGTAATCCACATCTTGTTATATCCTTTTACATCGGGCTCCCTGTAGAGATATTCATCGCACCTGTAACCTGCAATCACGCGGGTGTTTCCTGTTTTCGTGAATTCGCCCTTTGTTGTGACATCTCCTGTCTGTGCACCTTCCTGCTCATCGGGTACGGCACTTATCATGCCAAACTTCCCCTCGCCCATATCCATCAGGAGCAGCATGCATTTATTTGCGTTATCGTATACTATTGAGGTTTTAACGGCTCCGCTTCCCTCATCGGTCTGGACGTTCATTTTTGACTCGAAGCCCCCGCTTGAATTATTATCGTTGTAATAAATATAATAATCCATTTTCAGGACATCCTTTTTGTCGTACATCTCGGCCTGCATATAGATAGAATTGCTGAATGAATATGCCTGCTCATATTTCAGATCGACTTTGTTTGCAAAAAGTCCGCCAAGGTTAAGACCTTTCTGTTCACGGTTTTCACCTGCTCCCTCAGCTTTCTGGTTTACAGCCTGTTCGGCTTTGGCCTGTGCAATGGAGTCTGCCTCTTTCTGAGTCTCTTTCTTCACGGCCTTGCCGATATTTCCGACCGCCTGTGAAGCTTTGTTCCTGATCATGTTACCAATCTGGCCGCTGGAAGCCAGTGTAAATGCTGATACAAGGATTAATGACAGGAATAGTGTTTTGTTTTTCATATTGTAGGTTTTAAACTATAAAATTACTAATTTCTTTAGAAATACTTTTCGCGGCATGTTTTTTATTAATGTCACAGATCTAGAAAACGGATCTTTCCCACTCTTTGTTGCCGAAACCCATAAAAAGGATCAGCGGCCCCGGGCTGAAGATCAGTCTTATCGTGCTGCCGGAGGCACGGTTAAGGGTTGCCTGCCACCAGTTGGTCAGCCTTCGCCTTACCAGCGGATATTCGAGCCCTTCAGTGGTAATTTCTGTAGTACCGTCGACCGAGAAGAATGAAATTTCCTGCCCGGGAAATGTATTGAATTCGCTGCTTTCGTAAACAGGAAGAATCACACCGGTATCGGTGATCATTTTCACCTTAAGAAGCCGGCCATATTCAAGCAGCAGTGAAATATTCCCGATAGTATGGTCTTCCCGCTTCCCTGTTGCGCCCAGAATTAAAATATTCTTCAAACCCCTCCCGCTGCACCACGTAACAGCCTTTGTGAGGTCGTTGGTTTCCTGTTCCGCAATCCTGAATATTTTGTTGTGATATTTCTTCACGATAAACAGAGGAACTGAATCGCAATCACCCACTATGGCAAGCGGCTCGGTTCCGAGAGTTCTGAGGTGCCTTGCGGCTCCGTCGCAGAGAACGACCCGTTGCGTTTTTTTCAGAATCCCGAGGGGAACAGGATGTTCGGGAAATTTGCCGTCGGCAAGTATTACTGTTGTCTCTTTCATAATGAAACCATCAAAGGTACAAATGTTTCATTTCATCTCAGAACCGTGAAGCGACTTTGACCATTCCTTCAGTCCGGCAAATGACATTATGGCATATACAAGGTAGAGTATCAGAGTCGGGTAAAGACCTCTGAAAATGCAGAGTGCCGACATTGAGAAGTTTACGATGATCCACAGGTACCAGTGTTCATAAATTTTCCGTGCCAGCATCCATGTTGCAACAACCGAAAGGGTAGTTATAAATGAATCGGCTGCAGGCACGGGCGAGTCGGTATACCTGCCGAGAGCAAGCCATAAAACAAAGAACATGGCAATTGAAATAACTGCCAGTACGAAGCCCGTCCTGGCCTTCAGCCTCGAGACCTGCAGTGTTCCCTTCACTTTCATATTCTTCCCACTCCCACTCTCCCACTCACTCTCACTCTTCCCCATACTCTTCCTCATACTCTTACCCTTGATCCACCAGTTCCATCCGAGGAAGCTGATCACCACATAATAAAACTGGAGACTCATATCGGCATAGAGCTTCTCCGTAAAGAAGACAATAATGTAGGCACCTGAAGTAATTATGCCCACCGGCCAGAGCATCGGGTTCTGCCTAATCTCAAGGAAAACGTACAAAATACCGGCAAGAGCTCCCGCAATCTCAATGTAATTTCCTGAAAACCAGTCGATAATTTCCATTATTTAAAATTCAAGCCGGGCGGTGACCATATAATTGATTCCTGCCTGGGGAAAGAAATAAGCCCATGTTTTCTCCTGCCCGTCTTCGTACCACACACCACCGTAGGCGTTGCTTTCGTATTTGTGATTAAAAATATTGTTCACGGCAAGCTGTATCATGGCGCCTTTCAGGGATTTGACTACGGGGTGGAATTCAATTTGCATATTATTTACAAAATATGGTCTGATGATTCTGTTCTCACTTCCTGTATTGTCGAAATACTGTTTCCCTACATATTTGCTCAGGAAATGCACCGAAAGAAAATCAGCGGGTCTGTATTCAAAGTCGCTTCCTGCAATGACTGACGGGGAATAAGCTATTTCGACAGTTCCCAGTTCAACGCTTTTGTATTCACTGCTCCAGTCGGATGTATTATAATCAGTGTAGTGGAGCAGGAAATCTTTTATCCTGTTCCTGCTAAGGGTAAGGTTTAAGTTCCAGGAGAACTCAGACAGGGGCTTTACCGATGCGGAAAATTCAATCCCTGTTCTGTAACTTTTCTTAACATTTGTCATTACCGGGTAACCCACATCGCTCAGTTGTCCGGTCGGCACAAGCTGGTTGTCATAGAACATGCCGTACAGGTTCAACCCTGCAGTAAATGATTCGCCTTTGATATTATATCCGGCCTCAAGGTCATAAAGGGTTTCAGGTTTTGGCGTTGCCTCCGGGTCTCCGGCCGCCTCCTTGAAATCGGATCTGGCGGGTTCGCGGTTGGCAACCGAGAAGGAGAGGTAAGCTTCATGGTTTTCCCTTACCGGCCAGAACAGACCGGCCTTTGGATTAAAGAATGAGAACACGTGTTTTTGAGAAAGATCTTTGAAATCATCATCAGGGCCGGTCATTACATATTTTATATAGCGGTACTGCATGTCGGCAAAACCCGTGACGGTTCCTGCAACAGGAAAATGTATTCTGCCGTACAGATTCCCTTCGCTCTTGGTTCCGTTATTGAAATACCATGTATGATCTTTCTGCGTATCCCCTGCATTTCTCATCCAGATTATTTTCCCGAAGTGATCGCCGTCATAGCGGTTCACTCCTCCACCCAGTACGGCATTGTAATCTCCCCTTCTCCAGGTGAGTGAATATACCATTCCGTAAAATCCGTTTTCCATCCATTTTCTCCTGATCAGATCGGTCGAAAGAAGGTATGATGTATCGATTTTAACCGGAGGCAAACCGTATTTCGAGAACTTCTGATTCTCTCTGTATTCTTCGTAATAACCTTTACCGTATGTATAGTGAACAGCGGCATTAAGAAGAAGGGTGCCGGAAAGTTTTATGCTGTAAATGAGCTGGTAATGGTTCTGCAGGTAATTGTCCGTTTCATTTTCGTAGTAGCTCAGTTTTCCTGAAGGATCTCTGTATTCACCGGCGGGGTTATACCTCCTGTTTGTACCAAGTGAATCGGCTGGCACTCCCCACCAGCTGATGCCGGTTTTTTCCCTTCCCAGAATAATGTTTGTTTTAAGTATGGAATTTGAGGTTCTCCAGCCTGCGCTCAGGAACAGTGATTTATTGTCGGAACCGGTTCGCATGATATAGCCGTCGCTTTTCACCTCCGACACCCTCATCCTGAAGCTGAATTTATTGTTCAGCAGGCCTGTTGCGGCTTCCGCACCGGTTCTGAAAGTATTGAATGAGCCGAAAGAGGAAATGATCCCCGCGTATGGTTCAGCAGTGCCTGATTTTGTTAAAATATTAACAGAAGCTCCGAAAGCTCCGGCCCCGTTGGTTGATGTTCCCACACCGCGCTGCACCTGTATATTTTCGACCGAAGAAACAAGGTCGGGGATATCAACCCAGAAGACCTGCTGCGATTCGGCGTCGTTAAGAGGTATCCCGTCGAGTGTAACGTTGATGCGGTTTGCCTCGGTACCCCTTATCCTGAAGCCTGCATAACCGACCCCGTTTCCGGCTTCGGAGGTTTCGACCAGTGATGGTGTGAGCGCCAGCGCAAAAGGCAGTTCCTGACCGGTATTCAGCCGTTTAAGCATCTCCCCCGAAACATTTTTGTACGTTACCGGGGTACTCCTTTCCGCCCTTGAGGCGGTAACGATTACCTCATCGGTAATAAAAACCAACTGCTTAAGAGCTATTGTCAGATCACCACTCTGAGGCACGGAAACATTAATGCCGGCGCTCTCAAATCCAGTGAAGGAAACCATCAGGGTATATGTTCCCTTTTCAGGTAATGCGAGCCGGAACCTGCCATTTGAGTCGGTCACTACACCCAGACCGGTTCCTTCCGCACGAACGGAGGCACCCGGAAGAGGAGAGCCCGTTTCGTCGGTAACACGTCCGGCGACACTATTCACGCCGGTTTGTGCCGCTGCATAAAATGCGGTAAAAAGGCACAGGAGATTGATAATTAAAACTTTTTTCGCTTTCATTTTTCATCAGTTAAAATATTTTCAACCGATGAGGTGTTAGCGCTGAATTGTGTGATACTCTTTATTCCCTACGCCGGCATTACCCGGATCAGGTTCAAGGGTATGATCTCAGCCCGTAATATTAAGGCACCCCATCCTAAGACTTTGCAAAGATAAGACTTTTTTAAATTTCAAAAGGTGTCCTTAAGGCTTACAATTATTTAAATGATTAAATTAGGCCTCTCAAAAATTAAGGATGAAAGACCTCCTCGGGAAGCTCAGATACAAGGATCAGCCGCGCATTCTGGTGCTTAATGCAGAAAAAGGGGTTGTTGATCAGTTGATGAAAGAAAATCCGGGACTTGTAATCGATACAGCCATAGATCCCAGGTTTCCCTACGAGCTGATGCTTATTTTCGTGAAGTACATGGAGGATGTGGATGAAATGGCTCCGAAAGCCATACACAATCTTGTGGCTGACGGACATCTCTGGTTTGCATACCCGCGCAGAGGCAACGGAAAGAACGGATCTGACCTCGACCGCGACCATGGATGGGGTATGCTGCTCGACAGGGGATTTGACCGTGTTGAAAGAATTCTGATTAATGATGACTGGGCAGCCCTGAGGTTCCGCAATATAAGGTTTATCAAATCTGCAAAATACAGATGACATTTTACCAAAACAGATATTCAAATGACCAGACCTTTTAAAACCGGTTTTTCGATTGTGATAATTTCGGCGGCATTGCTGCTTATCCTTTCGGGCTGTGCAAAATCGGAAGATGTCAATGCATGCCTTACAGGGCATACATACGGATTTTTCGGAGGATTGTGGCACGGTTTTATTGCCCCGTTCGATTTTATCGGAATGCTTTTCAACGATAAAATAACCATGTACGCCCAGAACAACAACGGCGGATTATATGCTCTTGGTTTTCTGCTTGGCAGCGGAGGATGGGGCTTCTTCGGAAGCAGAGGAGCCAGAACAATAAGGCGGTCTAGAACCAACACAAAAAAAGAGGTATTTATCGACGCCGAAGTGGTTGAATAAAGACATAGATAAAACCTGAGTGGAGAATTTCGATAAGACTATTGACATTGAGAAGGTTATAAAGGGAAGCCGGAACTTTCTCCGCCGCATGCCTGACTTTATGATCAGGATGCTCAAAAAGCTTATCTTCGAGGATGAGATGAACCTGACAATTTACCGCAGCAGGCATCTCGGTGGTCTAAGCTTTGTTGAAGATGTGCTGAAGGGATGGAATGTAACCGTTTTCACAAGGGGTGAAGAGAACATTCCTGCAACAGGCAGATTTATTTTCGCGTCAAACCATCCCCTCGGCGGAATAGATGCTCTCTCTCTTTATAAGGCTCTCGCCTCACGTTTCAGCGACATTGTTTCTCCCGCCAACCAGCTTCTGAACCATATACCAAACCTGAGACCACTTTTTATCGGGCTCGACGTTTTCGGTAAGACATCACGCGATACCGCCAGGAAACTTGACGAGGTTTATGCCTCAGACAAACAGATAGTCATTTTCCCTGCAGGCGAAGTATCCAGAAGAAGAAAAGGAAAGATATCAGACATCGGATGGCAGAAATCATTTGTCACAAAAGCCGTTCAGCATCAAAGGGATATCATTCCAGTTCATATCAGCGGAAGAAACTCCGGACTATTCTATACCGTGGCAAACCTCAGGAAATTACTTGGAATAAAGATGTATATCGAGACAGCGCTCCTTCCCCGCGAAATGATGAAGAAACGCAACTCATCAGTGACCATCACTTTCGGGAAAGTGATCCCATGGCAGAGTTTAACGGGCGATAAAACACATCAGGAATGGGCGCAGGAAATAAAGCAATTGGTCTATTCTCTTGAACAATGAATTTTCACGATGAAGTTTAAGACGCTTTTGTTTGCCGTAATCCTTTTTTTACCCTCAGTATCGTACTCACAGGAGGGTTCCGAATATCTTCCCGATATTGACGGGGTGCTGAAAACCAAGGCTGAATACGACCTCGACAATATGATGTTGAGGTTTGAAGTGCGCAATGCCAGGTTTGGGGCCAGGGGCAGAATAAACGGGTATTTTTCCTACCGTGCCGAACTTGACCTGTCGGATGAAGGCCGCATCAAAATGCTTGATGCCTACGTAAGATTCGAACCTGTCAGCAGGCTGAGCTTTTTCATGGGACAAAGAAAGATTCCCTTCAGCACGGATTATATGAGAAATCCCGCCGAAAACATTTTTGCAAACAGGTCATTCCTTGCAAAGTACATCAATGACGGAATGAGAGACATCGGGTTTTACGTCAATTACAGGACCGCAGGAGCTTTTCCTGTTGACATGACCCTGGGAGCGGTAAACGGAACAGGCAACAACAACCCTCAGTGGATTGAAAAACCGAATTTAGCGGCAAGGGTGACAGCCGGAAGAGACGACGGTTTCAGAATTGCGGGTAATGCTTATATGGGAGAAGCCATCAACAAAATCCACCTCAGGATGTATGGTGCGGAGGCAAGATACACGGCCGGCAACCTCTTTCTTGAAACAGAATACGTTTACCGGGGCTGGTCCGACACATCGTCGGTAAGGCGGCACGATGACGGATGGTATATTCACGGATATTATAATTTTGAGGTGAAAAATGAAATGCTCCGGCTTATTTCACCAACGGCAAGGTATGATAAGATGGGAGGATCAATATTCGGCGGCAATACTGAGGCCGACAGGCTTACACTCGGCGTCAACTTCGGCTTCGAACCGAAACAGTTCACCGCCGAAATAAGGGTTAATTACGAAAACTACTTCAGGAAGAGTTTACCGATACATACAGATAAGCTTACCCTTGAGTTTATTGCGAAGTTTTAGAATTCCGTTTCCTTCCGGCACGGGCCTTTACAACAAGATATATCACAAAGGCAACTCCCAGGAAAATCAGAATTTCTCCTATCCAGGGGTAAATTTTTTCCCTCACCTCATACAGGTAGTATCCCGTAACAGCAAGGATTACATTCCATATTCCGGCGCCAAGAGTAGTATAAATAATAAAATCGCGCATATTCATTTTCGACAGTCCTGCAGGGATGGAGATCAGTTGTCGCACTGCCGGGACCAGCCTTCCGATGAAAGTTGACGATTTCCCGTTCTTTACGAAGTATTCTTCTGCATGTGCCACTTTACCTTCTGAAAGCAGCAGCATCCTCCCTATGGCTGAGCGTGCAAACCTGTAAACCAGAGGACGTCCGAGCCAGAGGGCGAGATAATAGTTAACCAGTGCTCCTGCCAGGGCGCCTGCCGTTCCGGAGAGAACCACAAGAAATATGTTCAGTTCACCCTGGGCTGCCTTATATGCGGCAAAAGGAATTACAGCCTCTGAGGGGAAAGGGATGAATGAGCTCTCAATAGTCATAAGAAGAGCCACCGTGAAATAATTCAGGTGGCCCATGTACCATTCGATGATGGTATTAATGATTTCCACTCTCAGTCAAGTAGCAGCTTAATAACTATCTTCCTTACAGGTGCAGGTTCCGAACCTGCTTTCAGTCCGGGCTTATGGGCGTCGCCGGGGAAGAAAACGAAGAACCTGCCGGGGTCGGCATTAAAGGAGGCATGTTCTTTCACCGTGAAAAATTCAATGTCGCGTGTGGCATCGTACTCCTGAGTAATTGTATCGCGCATGGCCAGGGGAGTGATCTGGATTATCTCGGATCCCTTTGCAACATACTGAATATCTGCGTATCTTCTGTGAGCCTCAAACTTTGCCGCATTTTCATCTTTGGTCTGGTATTCACTGACCAGGACATAAAGGTTATTTCCGTCGATATCGTATCGTCTGAGTTCAAGAGTATCAAGGTTGGTTTCCTTAAGAAAAGAGAAAGCCTTCTGCCATCTCTCTTTGTTTTTATGCCATGCAATGGCCATCTCCTTTTTACTGACCGAGGGGTCAGGTTTGACATTCCAGTCGGCGTACCACGCTGTTTTCGAAAACCATTCATCAGTTTTCTTTTCACTCCACAGGGATGGATCAGTGTTTTCGTTGCATCCTGAAAGACCGGAAATCAATGCTGCCATGATAATCGGGATAAAGAGTTTTTTCATTTAATCGTAAATTTTTGGTTTACCTGAGAAGGTAAGTGCAAAGATAGAAAATAATCCTTTTTGATTTGCAGGGTCAGTTTACTATGTAAGGCCATCCTCTGCTGTCCCATCCAAGTTTTTTTATTATAAGTTTCGAGCGGCCGTTATCTTTAAGATCATATCCATGATAAACCAGGTAATCTGTTCCATCGAAGTTTGCCACAGCCTGGTGACCCACTCCTGCCCATAGTGTATCTCCCTTTGCGATAACCGTACCTCCCCCCTTCGCCATATCCAGGCTGTCGCGGTCGAAATAGGGTCCTGTAACTTTCT
>JARKQN010000109.1 GCA_029974835.1 Bacteroidales bacterium | reverse complement strand
GGTATAGGTATTGCTTTCCTGTGCTGTAATTCCGACTTTGGGCGGAGCAGGGTGGTTGTTAAACTTCACCCAGAATGAGCAAAGCAGTTCAAATATTTCCTCAGGGGTAGCTTCTCCTTTCGCAATGTCGCTTAAATAAACCGGTAACAGATGCTGGTCGAGCCTGCCCGGGTTGAATGAATCCCACGGGTTCAGTTCCGTCACCACACCCTGGTGAATAAACCAGTAATGCTGCAGCATTTCATGAACGGTTTCGGGCTTACGGGCCGGCACCTTGCGGCATATGGCCGCCATTTTTAAAAGTTCCCCCCTTCTCTTTTCATCCTTTTCATTACCTGCCATTTTGCCGAGTTTGTCGGCATATCTGCCGGCGTACATTATTATTGCATCGCACGCAACCTCCATTGCCCTTAGTTCCTCCAGCTTGCGGAAGGCCAGAGGATCCCTGTAAAAATCAAGGTTTCCGATACTCTCCCTTATTTCCTCCTTAAGGTCATTGAAACCGGTTTTGAACATCCTGTATCCAAGCACTGTATGTCCCGGGGCTCTCTGTTCCTGGAATTCCGTAAAGATGCCAGCCTCGTATGCCGTGTGCCATTCAGGCGTCATCAGTTCCATAATTCTTTCGCGGTTGCTTTTGCCTTTCCAGAACGGGATGATCTGTTCCGAGTAGATTTTTTTAACCTCATCGCTTACCCTGAACGAGACTTTCGGGCGGCTGTCGAGGATTTCTAGATCCCTGATACTGTGCAGGCAAATTTCGGGGTAAGTGGGTGTAGCCTTCGGAGCGGGCCCTCTTTCTCCCACAATAAGCTCACCGTCATTAATGCAGATCTCCTTGTGGCGCAGAATATACTCAAATGCTCTTGCCCTGAGCATGGGAAAACTGAGCCCCTTTGAAGCCTCACTTTTATAGAATTCGGTTACGAGCACCGCCCTTTCCGCCGAAATTGTTTCTTCCGCATTCAGGCTCTGCTCCCTTAATTTCTTTATACGGTCTGTCAGGTTCATTCTGTTGTTTTTAAGGTTTAATAATAATTCTGATCATTACCCGCCGATATTTACGTCTATTCCCGTTTCCATGAACATTTCCCTTATCTCCTCCAGCCGCTCCCTCCGGGGAGGTTTACAATCTTCCATCCTGTACTCCATTCCGAGTTTTCCGTACTTGGAGGAGCCGGTTCTGTGGTAAGGCAGGAGGCTGATCAGTTCCACGCCGGAGCCCGCAATTGATTTTATATAGTCGCGCATCAATGTCATGGTTTCAGTATTCTCGTTTACCCCCGGGATTACGGGGATCCGAAGGTGTATCCTGGAGCCTGATTGTACAAGCATCTCCAGGTTTTCTAATATCAGTCTGTTCCCTGCACCCGTAAAATGCCTGTGCATCTTACTGTCGGGGTGTTTCAGATCGAACAGGAAAAGGTCGGTGAATTCTATTATGCTTTCGAGGTCTTTTTTTCTGCAGTATCCTGCCGTATCGACAGCTGAATGGTATCCTGCCGACCTGAAAGCACGTAGTGCCTCAGCCAGAAAGGCAGGCTGCATAAGCGGCTCTCCGCCTGAGAAAGTAACTCCTCCCCCCGACTGTTCCATAAATATTTTTTCCCTGCCGGCAATTTCAAGCAGATCACATGCAGTGTAATAACTTCCTGATATTTTTTTCCTGACAAACTCCCTGTCGCCTATCTTTCTCTTCTCAGTGATCTCCGACGGATGGGGAGATATGCCTTCAGGGTTATGGCACCACATGCATGAGAGCGGGCATCCTTTCAGGAAGAAGGTGACTCTTATTCCCGGACCGTCATGTATTGAATAGCGCTTAATATTGAAGATAAGACCTTTCATGGATAAAAAAAGTAAAAACGATTATGAAACCCCGGAATGCGGTTTTTACAGGCTGTAGAAAATAAGGCAGCAGTAGAGCCTGCGGCCCAGGCGAAGCATCATGAAGCTGTGACGTAGTCTGGCAATCATCTGCACTACCTAAGATATTACAAAGATAATCATAAAATTATATGTATAAAAAATTCCTGACAAACTTTTACATACTCTTCGCTTCGTGCGCCCTGAGCCTTTCGCTCATGTACTCACCCCCAAACCCCCTCTCTACTTCGTAAAGAGGGGGCTTATTTCGCCTTATTATTTCCTGGTTTACTTTCGCCCCTGACACTACGGTCAGGGTTTCGTTTCCTCAACTTTCTCCTTCTTCTCATGTTGTATCGTCCTAAAAAAAGTTGACAGTTTTTATTCTTAATCCTGATATAAGTTTACAAATTTGTTTTCATTAAACTCTTGATGACTCATTGTTAAATTCATTTCATTATTATATTGTTGATTATCAACTTCTTTTTTGTAT
>JARKQN010000093.1 GCA_029974835.1 Bacteroidales bacterium | reverse complement strand
GGTATTACATCTGTGAAATGATACAAAACGTAAAATTTTTTAACAAAACGTTTGCCAAAAGGGATTTGAGTTTTATATTTGCAGTCCTAAAATGGTGCCATAGCTCAGTAGGTAGAGCAACGGACTGAAAATCCGTGTGTCCCTGGTTCGATTCCCGGTGGCACCACATGTTGGCAAGCCCTGGTTCCCTGCCTGGCTGACTGCGTCAGCAGGCAGACAGGGATTCCCGGTGGCACCACATGTTGGCAAGCCCTGGTTCCCTGCCCGTCTGACTGCGTCAGCAGGCAGACAGGGATTCCCGGCGGGACCACAAAGCAGAGTGAGGGTGTGAGTGAGAGCGAGCACTCTTTTTTTTTGTAGAAATGAATGTAAAAAAAAGTTTTTATGTATATGCCCTGGTAAGTGAGAAGGATGGTGTGATATATGTAGGTATGGCAACTGATCCTGACACAAGGCTCAGGGGACATAATGCCGGCAGATCAAGGTATACAAGTGGACACACTCCATGGCGGTTATTTTATAAGGAATTTGCAGGTGATACTATTGAGGCCGGAAAAAAGGAAAAATTCTTCAAGACCTCGGCCGGGAAGAAAAAACTAAAGTCGATATTGTCAGCTTTGGGTAGATGACGTCCCTGGTTTCCTGCCCGTCTGACTGCGTCAGCAGGCAGACAGGGATTCCCGGCGGGACCACAAAGCAGAGTGAGGGTGTGAGTGAGAGCGAGCACTCTTTTTTCATATTTAGTGCTGGTGCTGTATATTCTGGCTTTTAGTTATTTTTTGTTTTAAATATCTTGTTGTTTAGGTACATTTGTTCTTTAAGATCTTTTCGACAGCACAAGCTTCTTTAAAACCTACCTTATGAGGAATCTGACAATTATTGTTTTTATGGCCGGAATATTAATTGCCGGATGCATCAGACATGAGAACAGGAATTCCAGGACGGTTGTCTTACTTGAGTACGATAAAACCATGCCTCAGGCAACATATTCAGCCGCCAGACTGCACAATGCCTTTACAGCCATGGGCTATTCGGTGGTTGAAGATTCAGCGGATGGCTATTACAGGATATCCGTTTCAATCGATACTCTTAATCTTGAGCCTGAATCATTTACTGTTGTTCCGGGGAAAAACGAAATAAAAATTACCGGCGGAGACAAAAGAGGAATGATATATGGAGCCCTTTCGCTTGCAGAAGATATTCTGAACGGTGTAAAACTGCATGATATTCCGGGTAAAATGGAAAAACCGCATTACCCCATGAGGGCTATCAAGCATAATACTTCATGGTACTCCTACCGTCCAAGTTCAGCTCTCGATCAGCATTATGAGACTCTGAGAGACCCCGGGTACTGGAAAGCATTTCTCGATATGATGGCCGAAAACCGTTTTAACTCCCTTGCCATTTTCAATCTGCATCCTTTTGTATTTATGATTACTCCCCGTAATTTTCCTGAAGCAAGCCCGTTTTCGCCTGAAGAGATGGAGGAATGGAAACACCTGCACCGGGAGATTATCAGGATGGCTTCCGAACGGGCAATAGATGTTTATCTGTTCCCCTTCAATATATTCGTAAGTGAAGAGTTCTCGAAGGCACACAATGTTGCTCTGAAAAATTTCTATCCCAACTATTATTGTGAAGGCGACACTTCGGAGATTGTAAAAAGGTATATAAGAGAATGTGTTACACAGGTTCTGCAGGAGTATCCCGACCTTGCGGGTTTCGGTCTTACCCTTGGAGAAGGAATGGCAGGCATGTCGCCCCAGCAGAGGGAAGAATGGATGTATGAAACATATATTGGTGGAATAAAAATGTCGGGCCGGAAAAGCAAGCTAGTTCATCGCATACCTTTCTCCAGTACAAAGGAGTCCCTTGGGGCTACCAGCGTGGAACTCGAACAACTAACGAGAAAGGCAATTGAGAGAGAAGCCGGACTTGATTTTATTCAGGGCCCGGTATTTGCCGACCTCAAGTATAACTGGTCGCACGCACATTCGACACCTAAGCTGGTTAAGGTACATGGAGGAAAGATGTATGACACTTTTTATAATCCTGAACCTCAGGGGTATAAAATAACCTACACAGCACGTAATGAAGATTTTTTCGCTTTGCGATGGGGAGTGCCGGATTTTGTCCGGGCCCATATCGCACAAAACAGTCAGAGTTATGTGGGAGGCTATTTTGTGGGCTCCGAGACTTATATACCGGCGCTTGACTATTTCACCGCTATTCCGGGACCTGTAAACTGGAAATATGCTTTTGAGCGCCAGTGGCTATTCTACAAAATATGGGGCAGATTGCTTTATAATCCGGATGCCGGTGATGAAATCTTCAGAAAGGAATTTATAAGACGATACGGAGCTTCAGGAAAGAACCTGACTGAAGCTTTCAGTCTCGCCTCTTCAACGCAGCTGCGTCTTGCTTCTCTATATGATTGCGGCTGGGATTTCACTTTATATGGCGAAGGATTTATGGCACTTACAGGTGACAGTACAAAATATATCTCTGTACTCCAACTGATGTCACATCCTCCTCTTGATCCCGACTACATATCGGTTGAGAATTATATTAAAACAATAATGGACGGAGGTTCATTCACAAAAGACAAAATTACTCCGCCCTTACTGGTTAAGAATCTCAGAAGGGATTGCATGAAAGCTTTAAATATGGTCAGAAACATCAGAACGGATAACAATATTTCATTAATGTATGAGGTGGCTGATATTAAAACATGGGCTTACCTCGGTTTGCACCTGGCAGAAAAGCTGGAAGGAGCAATGGAACTTCAGAGGTTTTTCCTGAACGGTGATGAGGGCAGCAGAAAGAACTCGGTGAACCATCTGGAAAGAGCACTTAAAATGTGGGATAAGGTTATAGAGATTACAAGACCTGTCTACAGGGATATGCCCCTGACACATTATAACGGAAGCAGTTTCGACAGGAATGATAATAATCTGTTCCATTGGGCGAAAATCCGGCCTGAAGTGGCTAATGATATTGAGATTGCCAGAAAAGCTGTCAGATAAATCATTCTAAATCGTTTTCGGGAAGCAAGTCCCGTCTTCATAATTTGCATACTGGCAGCCTTATTTTAAAAGGTGCCGGTAATACTGCCTATCCTGCTGCTTTCTGCAATAACTTAAATTTCTGTTACAGGATTGCCGGTTGTATCAGGTACCTAACCTGAAATAATGATTTTGCACTCTTTTTTCTTTACTGTAAAAGTAACAACAGGTATCAGGAATAAAAAAAGAATTAATAACCGGACCTGACAATCAACATACCGGTCGTTGAGTCTTTTTAAATCAGTATTATTCCCCGGCAGGAAATAGGTTTTCTGTCTCTACTGACATTTCAGGTTGGTTCTTTGTGCTTTTGCGGCAGCAGCAAATGCCCCGTACATTGCATTTTTGTAAGACTCGCATGCTTCGGTTGTCTTTCCTTTCCCGTACTGTGCCTCGGCAAGCTGGAAATAAAATTTCGCCTTTGCTTCGGAAGAACCTGTCTCAAGTGCAAGCCCTTTACCGGCATATTCTTCTCCCTTGTCGAAATCTTTTTTCCTGTTATATGCATCGGCTAAATAATAGAACAGATCCTTGTCTTCCCCGTATTTTGAAGATTTATTCAGTGATGCCAGCGCCTCGTCGAGCCTGTTAGCCTGAATAGCCTGTGATCCGGCTGCCCTGAAATATTCAAGTGCCATTACAGAAGCCTGTTTTACACGGGCACTATCATTGGCAGCCCTGCTTTTATTTATTAACATGTCGATAGCCTGTTCGAATGAATCGGAATTGCCCTGTGCTCTGTAAATAAGAGCCCTGTTGTTTATCGCAGTAAGATAATCCGGATCGAGGGCAAGAATGCTGTCGGTGGTTTTAAGAGCATTCTCATAATCTTTTTTGTTGAAATAGTCGATTGTCATTGCGTTGTACGCCTGAACAAGTATTTTGACCGCATTACCCCTGGCGGTTTTGTTTTCGTATTTTTCAGCCACCTTCACAGCATTCCTCGCTGCTTCTGCAGTTTCAACCGCCGGTTTCTTGTCATTTAGCGAGTTAAGGGCAACCCTCACATAAAGCCCGGGAAGTATGTTTTTTGCCTTTTCCTTAAGGTCGTTGGCTGGTTCACCAACCTTTTCAGCGATGGCAATAGCCTCTTCGAAAGCTTTAATGGCGGCCGGCACATCCGTCTGAATGTTTTTGGCACCTTCGTTATAGGCCCTGATTACATCATTTCGCTCCTGGGCAGAAACCAAAGAACTGAAGTTGATGAAAAATGGAATTAATAAAATCCCTGAAAAAACCTTTATTCTCATATTAATTGATATTTGATTTTAATTTAATTGCCAGGATAATCGGCAAATATAAAAAAATTGATAAAACACAAAGTTTTTTAATTTAAAATAACATTCCTGTCACCGAGAAAATAAATGTATTTTTCTTTTCATATCCCAACATTTTATCTTTTCTTGCATAAAAATCGAAAAAATTCTTTTTATGCATACTAATACATCAATTGTGTTGCTGGCTTCAGGGCCTGAAGGTTATTTTCCGGGGAAAATATTACTTCAGAAATTTTTAATTGTGCTTTTTGCTTTTTTTATTGCAAAGCCATCGGCTGCTCAGGATATAATAATTCTGAACAGCGGCAGGCAGATAAAGGCCAATATAATTAATGAGGATTCGGTTATGGTAAAGTACAGGGAGTATGGCGACAGGAACGGACCGCTCTATAGTGTTGAAAAGAAACTTGTATCGGATATAAAATACAGCAGGGAAACGATTAAGGCAAGAGAGGCAAAGTCTGGAACTGATAATCAGAAGGCTGATGCCGGAAATGTTTCGGAAGGAAAAAGTTCAGATTTGCTTACGGTAAAAGCCCGTTATGTATATAAGGATGGCATGAAGGTCTCGCCGAGGAATGTGAAAGATATTATGGAGGATGATCCGGAATCTCTTAAGCTGTATGAAAATGGCTATAAGCTATGCAAAATGAGCAACGCATGCCCGGTTGGCATTATTCTTGTAAGTACAGTCTCCTCTCTCACGGCAAACCGTTATGAAGAACAATCTGACAGAATGAAGATACTGATTCCGGCTCTGGCGGTGGACGGGGCGCTTATTGTGGCCTCAATAATACTGTCGTCATCGGGAAAAAGCAAAATCAGGCAATCTGTGGAACTTTATAATTCACGGATTAATCAGCCCGGTCCTTTATCAGTCAGTGTAATGCCTTCCATAACAGGAAACGGCATAGGCCTCGTTGTTAAATTCTGAACGGGAGGCCGATACACTATAATTTGATTCTGCCATACATACACCATGAGAGTCCGAATGTGGCAAAGGGCCCATTCCATTTTACGGATAGCTGGTCCTGATTAACACCGGGTATAACATAAAAATAACTGTATCCGGTGGAACTGCTTTCATCTTTATGACTCTCTTTTATTCTCAAGGTTCTGTAGCCGGCACGGGCAGATGCCAAAAGTCTTTTTGTAACCATCACATCGATTCCGGCGGCCAGATGAAATCCTGCTCCGAAATTTGCATTAATATCATATTTAATATCGTTCAGCTTTATATATCCTGACATGGACGCAAGGTCGACCCCGGGCTCAATTATAGCTGACACGGTTTTTTTATCGTTTATGGTATGACCATAAAATAAAATAATATTATAATAAAACGATTTGAGTTTAATCTCATTTATGCCGTTGTTTGCCGAAGCAAAAATTGCATCAGCAGGCGTCAGAATAAGCTGAAGCTCATCACCCAACCAGTTGCGGGCTGATTTTCCAAGGATGAAAGTAACTTTAAGATTAACAGGGATTGATACCGGATTTGACGAGATTGCCGCATTGAGGTTATTGATTTTATACCTCCAGAAATCAAGAAGGTCATCCGATGGATCTCTTTTAAAATACTCACCGCTGACACCCACGCTGTACCTAATTGCCTTCATGGTGCCCGCCAGGTCAACAGGACGCACTCTTACAGCCTCTGACTGGCCAGCTTCAGAAGTATAATCAGCCACAAGACCATCACTGTATTTTATTTTAAGTACATCACTAACAAACACGGAATAAATTGCACCAGATTCCTGTTGACCGGGCTTTTTGTATTTAATCTCAACCTTGTTCTTTTCAATAATAATAGCAGGAATAGCCTTACCGTTTTTTACAAAAATAGTATCCTGGGCCCGACCGGCTAAATTCAGAGCCAGAAAACAGATAACAACAATCAGCTTTTTCATAAAAGGATATTAAATATGAGGATTTAAAAATAAGAAAGCATTTTGATTATTTTTATCAATCTCAAAATTAAAGTATAGATGGGCAGAAAACCGGTTTTAGCTGTAATTTTAATAATATCTCAGAACCTGGCGATGTTTTCCCAGCAATGGGCAGATGCAGTGAAGCGATATGAATATTATATTTCCTCTGAAAAATATGATTCTGCATTATATTTCGCAGAAGAATCGGCCGCCATAGCCCGGGGAACAGACGGGGAAAAAAATCTTCAGTATTGCCGGCTTCTCAGAAACCTCGCCACGGCAAACTATTTTCTTGGCAGATACAATAAGGCAAAATACTTTATACTTAATGAAGCGGCCACAAGAGAATCGCTCAGAAAAACCAGTGACCCTGATTATATCGATTGCCTTGAAGCTGCTGCCCTGATATGCCGTAAAGCAGGAAATTATGAAGAGGCCCTTGCACAGATAAGGAAAACGGAAAAAAGAATTATTCAGCTCTTCGGGCCCGCTTCTGCCAGATACGCAATGATGCTTGAATCCTACGCCGGTATATACCACGACAACGGATTTTCTGACAATGATGAGGTGTATATCAAAATGGAGGAGAAATATTTGCGTCAGGCCGAAGAAATATACAAAAATCTTTCCGGAAAGCAGGCTGAATACCTCGCCATAAGAAACAAGGCAAATCTCGCGGCATGGTACAATAACACCGGTAATTACCCCCAGGCCGAAGCTCTGATTCATGATGTGGTGGCATTCTATCTTAAAAACGACGGCAGAAACAGCCTGGCATACCTGACAGCTCTGAATAACCTTGGCGTTGTATTTTATAATACAGGCAATTACAAGTTTGCCGAAAAGAACTTTATTGAAGCCCTGGCCGGACTTGTGAATAGTACCGGGTTAACCCGGAAATACAGGGCTATAGTTCTATGCAACCTCGGATCGATGTACCACGATATGGGAAATTTCAGGAATGCTGAAATGGTCCTTGATGAGGCACAGGACTATCTTTTGCAACTTTCGCTTGATGAGAGTCCTCTCTATTCGGTTCTGCTTAACAATAAGGCTGCAGTTTATCTTTCAGAAGAATATTTTGAAAGTCCTCAGAAGAAAAACCCTCAGCACCTGCTCCTTGCCGGCTCTCTTCTGAAAGATGCGGAGAAGGTTTTCAGGCAGAACGGTACAACCCCTCATCCTGTTTACAACAGCATCGGAGGCAACCTGGCAATATATTATAACCTTACTGGAGACAGGGGAAAATCGGCTGAGCTATATAAAGAACTGGCCCTCGATGCAAATATATCGTTTAAGGTTGTGGCAATAACCAATAAGATGGGTTACTCAGGTGGTCTTTCAGTCCCGGCCCCTGCGGAAAACTACTTATTAACTGAACCAGCCATTATTCCGGCCAATGTTAACCTTACTTCACAGGTTGCGGCCTCAAATGCCGAAATTAACGGAGGAATTGAAAGCGATGCAGTAACCATAGCACTCTTCAGGATGATTTTGGGCAGGGCCGAAAAGATGAAAAAAGAAGTAGGCGAGTACCATCCTGCTTATGCCGCAACACTGAAAAATTTAATAGTTACTTACCATTCGGTGGATGATGTGAAAAGGGAGGAGGAGTTATGGCTGGAATATATGAGGGTATTGAATCATAAGACTTTACAGGACTTCTCCTACCTTTCGGAAAGTGAAAAGGAGATGTATTACCAGACACGGCTGCCCGATGTGCATTCATTTATAGCATATTCCCTTTACAGAAAAAGAACCAATCCCTCAATAACACTGCATACCTATAATAATATCCTGCTTTCCAAGGGATTAATGCTTAAATCGAGTGCAGCGATTCGCCAGGCCATTCTTAACAGCAATAATGCCTCTCTGTTAAAAATGTATGATGAATGGATTGCCCTTAAAAAGGAGATTTCTGCTCTTTATGCCACTCCCGTTGAAATGCGTTTAAAGAATGTTGAGGAGCTCGAAGCCAGGGCAAATGAGCTTGAACGTTCATTGGTCAGCAGTTCACAGGATTTCAGCGATTACCGGAAAGCCCTTCAGGTAACATGGGAAGACGTTAAAAAAGGTCTTAAACCCGGTGAGGCAGCCATTGAGTTCATTGATTTCCTTAGAAGGGAAAAAGATGGAGGCAGCGATGCAATATACTGTGCACTGGTGGTAAGGAATGACTCACAGTATCCCGACATGATCAGGCTCTTCACCGAAAGCCAGCTCAGGGAACTGATTGACAGGCCGTCATATACACCATACATTATCGGACAAATTTACGGCACGGAAAAGAGCCAGGATACCAGGCTCTATGACCTGATCTGGAAACCTCTTGAACAATTCCTTGAGGGGATTAAAACTGTCTATGTGTCACCGTCAGGACTTCTTAACAAAGTGGCTTTCCCTGCCATAAGTAAAGGGCAGGGGGTTTATCTGTGCGATAATTACAGAATTAATGTCAGAATAAGCACCGGACTTCAGGCAGTGTCCCCGGTTATTGAAGGAGAAAGAAAACCATCTGCACTTGTATTCGGGGGAATAAATTATACCACCGGAAATCCTGAGAATGAAGTATGGTCCTATCTTGAAGGAACAAAAAAGGAAGGAGACATTGTCTCAAAGATCCTCCAAACAGCAAGCTTTGATGTTAAATATCTTTCAGATAATGAAGCAACAGAGACCTTTCTGAAAAATAATGCAGGAAAATTCAACATTCTTCACCTGGCCACCCATGGTTTCTTCTTTGAAGATCCCAACAGGAAACGGTTCGAGGCAGCCCGCAAAAATGTCGAATTCGGAAATCTCGCATTCAGAGGAATCACCAGAAGTTTCGGTGTGGAGAATTTTGTCAATAATGAAAACCCCCTCATGCGATCGGGTCTGGTGCTGGCCGGAGCAAATGACGTATGGGCCGATACCGTCAATACCCATCCGGAGGACGGCGTGCTTACAGCCCAGGAGCTTGTACAAATGGATATGCGAAGGAGCGATCTTGTTGTTCTTTCTGCCTGTGAAACCGGACTGGGAGATATAAAGGGAAGCGAGGGAGTTTACGGTTTGCAGCGTTCGCTGAAGATTGCAGGCACTCACTTCATAGTAATGAGCCTGTGGGAAATACCCGACAGGGAAACAGTGGAATTCATGACAATTTTTTACAATAACATAGTTAAAACCAATGATATAAGAAGCTCATTTCATACTGCCCGCGAAACACTCAGGGCCAGATA